>CAMBPP010000027.1 GCA_945869715.1 Bifidobacterium breve | reverse complement strand
GCTGCGCACGCCCACTTGCAAAGTGGCAACAAACTCTGGTGCAGCAACAAGTGTCTCAACAGCCTGACCACTCCAGCGCACGAGTTCAATAGTGATTGTTCCGATGCGCAATGCACCAGCGTACAGAGGGCGCTGCAAATTTTGAGCTAAGTGCGCAGCGAAATCTCTTCCATCAGGAGATGCGGGAAGAACAATGCGCTGTGCGTGGCCAATGTGAGTTGCAAGTGCATGTGCCCATGCAGAAGGTGCAAAGTTTCCCCATTCACACGTTGTGATGTGGGATGCATAAGGCGAAATTTCAGGAAGTACTGCCGAGCAGTTGCTGCCAACAACAAGAACATTTCCTTTGGCTTCGCTTGTGGCCTCTAGTGCCCCAGCGGGGAGTATGCCGTGACGAACTACAAGAACGGCGATCATGAGATGAGTCTATTTCCGATTGCGAAAGTGGCGCACAAGTTCAATAATGCCCGTTGCGGCTAAAGCCATAGCAAAGGCGACTCCAAACGCCATGGCGTGGTTGTCTTTAAATGTTTTGCCACCAATGAAGCCCAACAAACTTGCGTAAGAAGCCCAAATGACTGCAGCAATACCGACCCATTTGGCAAACCAGCGTTGATTTTGATGAGTCACGCCACAGGTCAGCGTGAGCAAGGTGCGCCCACCCGGAATAAAGCGAGCGGTAATGAGCAGTGGTCCACCACGATCTACCAGTTGGCTATGTGCCCAATCGAGTCGTTTTGCACCTTTTTCAGTGCGTCGATAGCGACGATCAATGAAGCCACTTGCCTTACGCCCAATGATGTACGACATGTTGTCGCCAAGAAATGCGCCAATTGCTGCGACAACAATGACGAGTGGTATGAACAGGTCGCCTAACCCCGCGGCTACTCCGCCAACAATGACCATTGACTCGCTAGGAACTATGGGAACAACCGAGTCGAGAAGTGCAACAGAAAAAATAATGAGATAAAACCACTGCGAGGTAGAGATATCGGTGAGCGACTCGAAAATCGTGTCAAGAAAAGAGACCATCAGAACGATGAGCCTATGCGTTCACCATCGATGACTGCAGCGTGTGCGCGGCGTGGTGCAACGGCATCGCCAACTCGAGAAACAGTGACGCCAGCATCTTGAAGTGCAGTGTTGGTGGAGAGGTCGTGGTACAGCCATTCCACAGGCTGCGGGGGAACTGCCAATACCACCCAGTCGGGTGTGCGTGTGACATTCGTGCCGGTGGGGTGGTGAAGCAAAGTGAGTTCATTGCCAGCGAGCCCCATAGGAACAAGGTCGGTACTTTGCACAATGCCTTTCGCGTGAGCGCGAATGAGCCAGTTTTCCATGTCGAGGGTGATGCCGAGGTCTTGTCCTACCACCATTCCTGGGGTGACTATTTCAACGTTGCATCCACGGTCGGCAAGAAGTTCTGCAACTGAAGTGGCATGGTGGAAACCAATTTCGTCGATGATGACCACTGTACCAAAGGGATCTGCAGACCCATCAAGTACGTGTCGTACGTCGGCAACACCAATAGTCACACCTTCACCTGCAACCCACCATGGTTGCTGTGGTTCGGCGCCAGTAGCCACCACAACATGTTGCGCGTTGCGTTCCAGAACTAAACCGGGCCAGGCAGAAACGCCGTATTCAATAGCTACCCCGAGGCGTTTGCATTCAGTGAGTTGATTGCGAATGAGATCGCCGAACTCTGCCCTGTTTGGCACACTCGCTGCAAGCCGCACTTGTCCGCCTGCAGCATCTTCTTTTTCAAGAACGGTGACGCGGTGCCCATTGCGCGCAGCAGCAATTGCTGCTTGCAAACCAGCGGGTCCTGCGCCAACCACCAACACATTTGTAGGGGTTGGGGAAAGCTTCACATGTTGTGTTGCTTTCCATTCGGCTTCACGACCTGTTTGAGGGTTTTCAATGCAGCCAAGCCAGCGGTTCAGACCCATGCGTCCGACGCATTCCTGATTGCAACTTAAGCACAAGCGAATATCGTCGGTTGCCCCAGCGCGTGCCTTTGCTGCAAAGTCGGGGTCGGCTATTTGACCACGCACAACTCCTACAAGATCGCAGTGTCCGTCGGCCAATGCGCGTTCTGCTTGTTGCGGATCTTTAAAGCGACCAACTCCTACAACGGGAAGGTCTACTGCTTTGCGAATGGCTGAAGGAATAAATGTTGCGTATCCGGGTGGAATATGCATTGATGCTTCAATCATGAACAAACTTGCAGTAGCGACACCAATAGAGGTGTTGATGTAGTCAACATTGCCTGCTGCTTCTACAAGTTTGGCAACTTCAATTGCTTCATCAATGGTGGTTCCACCTTCAATGAATTCGTCTCCGCATAAACGCACACCTAAAGCGAGGTCATTACCGATTGCTTTACGCACTGCAGTTGAAATATCGAGCAGTAATCGTGCACGATTCGCGAGTGACCCGCCGTACTGATCGGTGCGTTTGTTTGTTGCTGGCGAGAGAAAGCCGCGCACAATAGAAGAGTGGCTGCACTGCAGTTCAATGCCGTCGAATCCGCCTTCCGCACAATTTTCAGCAACAGTGACATAGCCAGCAATAATTTCGTCAATTTCGCTTTGAGTGACGGCTTTAGGTACTTCGCGAAAAAGAGGGTCGGCGACCGCACTCGGTGCCCACACGGGAAGCCGGCTGTACATACTGCTTGCTTGCCCGCCGTTGTGGTTGATTTGCGCAAAAATGGGCGTGCGATGTTGATGCACAGCCGACGTGATGTTGCGATAGCCAGGAATAACATCACGATGAAAACCGTGAATGAGTTTCTCGTATGGCCAGTCGGTCGGGTGTGTTGAGTGCTCTTCTGTAATGATGAGCCCAGCTCCACCCGCCGCACGCGCTGCATAGTAAGCACTGTGCTGTTCTGTGGGCTTCCCGTTGCGCGCGTAGTTCGTGAGGTGCGCACTAAAGACAATGCGGTTACGAGTGGTGACAGGCCCCAGTTGGAGCGGGGTCCACAAGTACTTATAAGTCACAAAGACAGAGGTTAGGTGGGTTTTGAGGGAAGTGATGGCTCGAGACCAGAACGGAGACGTCGAAGATTAGGAATATGTCGAATGACTACCAAAACCCCGATGCCGACAGTTGCCCCGACCTCCCAGCCGGGCTTGCCCGCCAACGCGATGCATATAGGTAAGAGCACGGTGATGATGAGCGAGGAAACGGAAGCTTTTTTCGTCGTTTTACTGAGCACTGCCCATAAAAGTAAAAGCCCAAGGCTGATGAACGGGTGCACGACAAGCATGGCTCCCGACGCCGTGGCCACCCCTTTACCGCCTGCGAAGCGGCGTGTGATGGGGTAGACGTGGCCCACAACTGCTGCAGCTGCACACCAATACGCGGCAGCATTTCCAAAAACTGCCAAACCAAGTGCAGTAGCGGCGGCACCTTTTAATGCATCGAGGCCGTAAACATATGCGCCTTTTTTCATTCCTAATGCGCGGGCAACGTTTGATGCTCCTGGGTTACCTGAACCAATGGCGGTGATGTCGACGCCATTTGCTTTGGCCACCATGATGGCGCTCGGGAATGTGCCGATGAAGTACCCGGCAGTTGCAAGAAGAACGACGAGAAAGAAGTGCACAGTTACAGCATAAACACTGCACGCCGTGCTTCGAGGACAGCCTCAAGAACAGTGCGTGGGGCAACGGCATCGCCAACCAGATGAAACTGAGCTGAGATGTGCTCGGTGGGAAGACGAAAGCCGCAATCGATGAATGCGGCTGCTTCGAGGAAAGTGGTCTCTCCTGAATAGCGATCTTGTAATTCCACACGTACGCCTTCGCCCGACCTTGCAACTGAGCGCACGAGCGCGCGTTTCACCACTCGTGTTCCTTGTTGTGCCAAGCGAACATTTGCAGGAGCCAAATCGCCTGAGCGCGATAGCTCGTTTCCGGCAATGTTGTCTGGAGTCACGAGAATTGCGCGCTGGCCAAGCCATTGCGCAAGGGCAATGGCAATGGGGCCGCCAATGGGGTCGTGCAGAACAATGTCGCCACTTTCAGGAAGCGCAGAGGAACCATTCATCACGTCAACAATGTCAATTGCTGCTGTGTGGTCGGATAGCGAATAGGTAGGTACACCTAAGCGCGAGCCAGTGCACTGTAGAACAACGTCAGCGCCAAGGTCTGTGGTGCTTTCGACGTGGGCACCAAAATGAAACTGCACGCCAAGCGACAAACATTGTTCGTATAGCCAGTGCACAAATACCGCTCCTGGGCCTGCGAAAGCCGCAATACCGCCGGCGTTGCCGAGTTGTTCGTGCACCTGTACCGAGTGACCCCGTCGGGCCGCGGTGTAGGCAGCTTCTAAACCTGCGGGCCCTGCGCCTATGACAGCAACTTTTTTCGATGCAACCTGTGTGTACCAGTTAGGGTCGGTGCTCTCGTGGCCAGATGTGGGTTCAACGACACAGGTAACAATGGGGTTTCGTGCATCGCGCACTTGGCATGTTTGGTTACAGCGAATGCAGGGGCGAATATTTGCTATGTTGCCGCTGAGCATTTTGTTCACTAGGTCGGGGTCGGCAATTTGTGCCCGGGTCATCTCAACACCAGCACACACGCCTTGCTCTACAGCCTGAATTGCCATGTGTGGTTGCACTATTGAACCTTGCAAGAACACGGGAATGTTGAGCACTGCCTGAATGCGCTGGGTGATTTCAGTATTGAACCCTTCTGGTTCATGAAAATCGGGGCGAGTTTTGTCTACAGAGAAAATGGAACCACGAACAACCACAAGGTAGTCGATCCCGCATGCTGCAAGTTGAGGAGCAAGTTCTACTGCCATGTCTGGCGTAATGCCAGCCCATGGTGCCAGTTCATCGCACGAGAGTCGCATCCCAATGATGGCATTGCCAATTTCTTTGCGAATTTTTTCAATGATTGTTCGTGCAAACAAAGTTTTGTCTTGACCCCATGCATCATCCCGATGATTCGTCAGGCCAGAAAGAAACTGTCGCACCAGACTGTGCTGACCAGCATTAATTTCCACACCATCACACTGAGATGAAATTGCAATACGCGCAGTGTGAACAAAGCCCTCAATAACTTCATCAATGTCGGCTTGTTCCATCCATTTCGGTACTTCGCGCGAGTTCACTTCAGGTACTCGGCTTGGTGCCCACAAAGGCTGCTGATGGTATGCAGAGGAACCTTGCCCACCGGAGTGATCGAGAGACGCAATGACTAAACACTTTTCTTTATGCAACTCTTGAGAAATTTTGTTCAGTGATTCTGCGCATTGTGATGCAAGTGGCGCACGCTCGTACGGCCAGTCGCTGTGGTGCACACTCATGTCTTCAAGCACAATCACACCGCATCCACCTTGTGCGCGCCGCATGTAATAGGCAATGTGTTGATCGCTAAAAGTTCGTTCGTCAGTACCGAGGTTGGTGACGTGTGGACCAAACATCACGCTATTTGGTGCTTGGCAATTGCCAATATCAACAGGCTGCAATAACCCCATGAAAAAGAATTTACGACACCACGCTCATCGCGCTGCGAGCAGGCTTTGAGTGGTCTTTGCTGGGCTTTGGGGTAATAGAAACAGGGCTTGCTTGGCGTGCTTCAACAAGATCCGCCCCATGCCCCAAGACGCACTCGGGGTCTGGCCCATCGAGTGGTAACCCAGTAAAAAATTTCGCAGCCATGCAGCCGCCTTGGCACGAGTCGTAGTTGCCACATGAAGCGCAGGCACCAGCCGATTCTGGTTCGCGTAAAGAAGTAAACAGTTCGCTATCGCGCCACACAGAAGTGAAACCACCAGTGTCGTGAACATTCCCTGCTTTGAACTGGTCGTGCAAAACAAATGGGCAGGCATACACATCGCCAATGGGGTCAATGAGGCACACCACGCGCCCTGCGCCACACATATTGAGACCAGGTAAAGATTCGCCTAATGCATTGAGGTGGAAAAACGAATCGCCAGTAAGAACGTTTTCACCGTGTGCAAGAAGCCAGTTATAGATTTGCACTTGTTGTTCGTTCGTGGGGTGCAGGTCATTCCATGAATCAACACCACGGCCGGAAGGACGCAGCCGTGTAATGCGCAATTGTGCACCGTAAGAATCGGCAAGAGCCTTGAACTCATCTAACTGATCAACATTGTGCCGCGTAACCACAACGGAAATTTTAAAGGGACCAAAATTTGCCGCTTTTAAATTGTCCATGGCGCGACGCGCAATGTTGTATGAACCCTCCCCGCGGACAGGGTCGTTTGTGATGGCATCAATACCATCGAGGCTGATTTGAATATCTAAGTAATCCATTGCAGCGAGGCGCCGTGCATTTTTTTCATCAATGAACGCACCGTTGGTGGAAAATTTTACTCCGATGTCGTTCGCAATGGAGTATTCAATGATGTCGAAAAAGTCGCGGCGTATCATTGGTTCGCCACCGCCGATGTTGATGTAGAACACTTGCAGGACACGTAGTTCATCGAGAACTGCAAAAGCTTGTTGTGTTGAGAGTTCGCGATCGTCGCGTTGACCACTGCTCGACAAACAATGAACGCACTGCAAATTGCACGCGTAGGTGAGTTCCCACGTGAGGCATATAGGGGCGTCGAGGCCGCGCTTTAATTGCGTAACGAGTTGGCTAGCAGACACGAAGAATTTCCGATTTCGTCAGTTGGTTGAGTGCTTGTAAAAAAGATGCGTCGCGTTCAGTAGCAATTCCACATGCGCGCAAGGTGTGGCCAACACTGGGGTGCTGCCCAAGTTCCCGCACAACTCGTACAACGTCGGGGTGCTTCAAAAACACCAGGCGGCGGTTGCCGTAGTGGTAGGCAAGGGCGCCAAAGGGTTCAGGTCGCAAGGCAACTTGCGGGTGCAATGCGCACGCTGAACAGAGGGTGAGGGTCACGAGCGGCTCAGTACACGCCGCACATGCCGTCGATGGAGATCTCCTCGACGAGCAAGTCTTCTAAAACAAGCACTTCGGCAGCAGTTTCGAGGTTCTCTTGGCTGGCTGTTTCTACGATGGCGACGGCAACTGGTGGCATGGTTAAATCGTACCGTGTGACAGCGGTCCGATGCTTGGGCTAGCGTCTCATTTATTGACGTGGCCCGCAGGGGCAAAATACAGAGGGGGAAATCGTGAAGACCAAAGCCGCAATTTTGTGGGAGTTAAACACACCGTGGTCCGTTGAGGAAATTGAGCTCGATGCCCCAAAGGCCGGAGAAGTTTTAGTAAAAATCGCTGCCTCAGGAATGTGCCATAGCGATGAGCACGTGGTCACAGGTGACCTTCCCTTTGCGATGCCCATCATCGGCGGCCATGAAGGCGCCGGTGTTGTTGAATCAGTCGGCCCAGGCGTGAGTTGGCTTGCACCTGGCGACCATGTGGTTTTTGGGTTCATTCCCGCGTGTGGCCGTTGCCCAAGTTGTAGCACGGGGCACTCGAACCTGTGTGACATGGGCGCCTTGCTGGGCACCGGCAAGCAAATTTCCGATGGAACCTCGCGTCACCACGCACAAGGCCAAGATGTTTCCACAATGTGCTTGCTCGGAACTTTTGCGCATCACACAGTGGTGAATGAAGCATCATGCATCAAAATTGAAAAAGATATTCCACTTGAAAAAGCATGCTTGCTTGGTTGTGGAGTCGTTACAGGTTGGGGCAGCAGTGTGTATGCCGCAGAAGTATCACCTGGCGACACCGTGGTTGTTGTAGGTATTGGTGGCATAGGCGCTAATGCTGTGCAAGGCGCGAAACTTGCAGGTGCAAAGCACGTCATTGCTATTGACCCCATTGAATTCAAGCGTGAAAAGGCTATGCAATTTGGTGCAACGCACACTGCAGCATCGATGGCAGAGGCACTTCCACTTGTTCAACAAATTTCTTGGGGCACCATGGCAAACAAGGTCATTATGACCATGGGCGTCGGTAGCGGCGCAGTCATTGGAGAAGCACTTGCACTTACTGCAAAGCGTGGTCGCGTGGTTGTTACCAACATTCACCCGGCAATGGAGTACAGCGCAAGCATGAGCCTGCTCGATCTCACATTGATGGAAAAGCAAGTGGTGGGTTCACTCTTTGGTTCGGGTAACCCTCGTTCCGATATTCCAAAACTCATTAGCCTGTATCGCGAAGGACAACTCGACCTTGACAGCCTCATCACTAAGACCTACCCACTTGAAGGTGTGAATGATGGCTATGACGACATGCGCAACGGAAAAAACATCCGTGGCGTGCTCGTTTATAGCTGAAATGGGTTTACCGAGAAATATTCTGAGCGCGGTTCAAGAGCAAGTAGTTGGTCGCCATCGTGAAATAGAGCTCACGTTGGCAGCCCTCACTGCTCGGCGCCACATCGTTCTTGAAGGTCCGCCCGGTACGGGTAAGTCCACTCTTTTGCGAGCAATTGCAGAGGCCATGCACGTTGGTTTTGTTTTTGTTGAAGGTAATGCTGAGCTCACACCAGCACGCTTGGCTGGAACATTTGACCCTGCGCGAGTGCTGAACGATGGCTACAAGCCCGATGCATTTCTCGATGGCCCACTTGTAGAGGCAATGCGTGCAGGGTCACTTTTGTATATCGAAGAAATCAACCGCATTCCCGAAGAAACTCTCAATGTGCTTATCACCGTTATGAGTGAGGGTGAAATTACCATTCCTCGATTGGGCAGAATTCTTGCCGCACCTGGGTTCCAAATGATTGCAGCGATGAATCCATTCGACACTGTTGGCACAGCACGAATTTCGAGTGCTGTCTATGACCGCATGTGTCGCATTGCAGTTGCGTATCAAAGCGCAGACGAAGAAACCGACATTGTGCATCGTGCATCGCCCTCCTCAAACATGCACTGGTGCTCACAAGTTGTCAACGTGGTGCGTCAGACGCGCGAACACAGCGATTTGCGCGTTGGCTCGTCTGTGCGCGGGGCTATAGATACTGCACTTGTAGCGCAGTCGCTTGGCGAACTGCGAGGGCTCAATGCGCAAGATGCGCTGGTGGGTCTCGATGCAGCTCTCACATCATTAAGTGGACGCGTGAAACTTCGTGAAGGTGTGGCACGCAGTGTTGAAGAAGTCGTAGCTGAAATATGGAACACGGTATTTGCGGTGCCATCAGAAACCGGTGACGTGGGAAAAGTAACCGCCCCGACTGGGGCAACGAACTCCCACTCGTAAAAGAGGGCGCAGCTGCCCAAGCTGCTGAAGCAGAGTCAGCTAAAAAAACGAAATCACGAAGCGAGTTGCAAGGGCATCATCATTTCGAAGAGGTGTCTCCCGAGGTGGGTGAACTCAACGAATCGGCAATTGATGAAGGCATGCAGAGCGACCCCGATGCAACGATGGCATTGCTCGCCGACCTCACCGCTGCAACTGACCCAAAATTGCGCGAGTTAGCAAAGAGGCTTGCCGGGAAACTCATGCTCGATGTTGCGCAAAGAACTCCGCTACGCCGCCGGGGCCTTGGCAAACTTGTTACCGCAAAATATCGCGATGGTGGAGATATTGATTTAGATGCGAGCGCCGATGCATTTGGTGGTATTCAAAATGCTCGCGAAATAAACATTGAAGAACTACGCGTGCGCACTTGGGAAAAACGAGATACTGCTCTGTGTCTGCTAGTAGACCGCAGTGGCTCCATGGGCGGTGCGCCGCTCGCAACATCTGCGGTTGCGGCGGCTGCAATTGCCACCCGCGAACCCGCCGATTACAGCGTTTTAGCCTTTGGCCGAGATGTTGTGGTGGCAAAATCACAAGACTCATATAAACCCAGCAGTGAAGTGGTGAACAGCGTTCTCACATTGCGAGGTTTTGGCACCACCGATATTGCTCAGGCGTTAGAGGCTGCTCAAATGCAACTGTCTCGTTCGCGGGCAGCAAGAAGAATTGTGGTACTTCTTTCAGATTGTCGCTCCAATGAACCCGGCGACATTGATGCTGCTGCTCGGGCTATTGACGAACTTGTCGTTATTGCCCCTGCCGATGACGATGCTGAAGCCAGAGCCTTTGCGCTTCGGGTAGGAGCACGTGTTACTTCGGTGACAGGGCCATCCGATGTTCCTTCGGCATTAGCCCAGGTGCTTGATAGCTAACGGCAGTTGGGGTCGTTTGGCGGTGTGATGCTGAACCGTTGCTGAGCAATTTCCTGATTCAGTACCGTGGTTGTAGTTGTAGTTGTGTTGACGGCAGTACGCAAAGAAGCTTTTGCCGACATTTTGCTCACAGATTTTTCAGGAACAGTTGAACTCGTGGTGGTGGGAGCAAAGAGTGTGGTTGTAGGCAATACTTTTGTTCCTACGCTGGTTTCTGTAGCAATGGTCTGGCTTGTTACTTCGGTAATTTTTGAAGCACCTTGGAAGATTGACAATATTTGCAACATTGCATCGCTCTTTAAGTTCGGTTCAATAACCGACTGCCCACCAATCGCTTTGCCAATGCCTTCAACGGTGTAGGTATACACATTGTCTTCGGTGACATTGCGCATGGCTCGGGCGAGTTCCAACATGCTGATAGGCGATAGTTGGTCGTCGGTGATGAGATTCTTCAACCCAGCGCTCAGTAACTGATTGGCAACGGAAGGGTTTGCGATTCCCTTGTCAAGTGCAGAACGCAATATGCGACGAATGAAGTCTTGCTGGCGTGCAATGCGGCCCCAGTCGCTGCTCGGGTCTTGCACCCATTTATTCTTTTTGCTGTCAAAGTAAAAGTATTTGCGCGAACGCACATATTGCAACGCGCGATCGCCGTTTAGTTTTGCGCAGCCAGCACTTTTTACTAAAAAGCCAGAAGCGCGGTCGCGAGTGGGGTACTCAAAGGGAATACGTACACCACCTACTGCATCGACAATTGACTTAAATGCACAGAAGTCGATGCTGACGTAGTGGTCGACATCAATATTGAAGTTGGAGCGAATGGTATCGATGAGCCGATTGGGGTCTTTCGGGCGGTACGCGGTGTTGATGCGGTTGCGGTGGTCGCTATTGGCAATTTTTACGTATAGGTCACGCGGAAAGGAAAGAACTGCCGCTTGGTTATTTTTAGGATCAACGCGAATGAGCATGATGCTGTCGGTGAGACCTGCATAGTTCGGTCTGTTCTTGAGTTCATCGGCTGACGATGAGTTTGGGTTCGCACAGGCATTGTTGTCGCGGCCAGTAATAAGAAAATTTTTGACCGACAAGTCGCCTTCAGGAAGGTTCTTCAGGTCGCTACCGGAATCGGTTTTGGTGTCTTTTTGATTGCTGGAGATGGTCACCAATTTGCGGTTTGACAACTGCTGATTTGCATAGACCAGTGCACCGCCACCAGCAATGCAGCCGAGTGCAACGGCAAGGTTCAACCCAAAGACGAATCGCTGTGGCCACGAATGGTGGAACCTCTTGGGCCGGGTAGGTTTTGTGCGCGCCATCTTGGTTGAACGCTATCGCTTTTCAGGTTTATGCCAAGGTGACAGTTGTAATGATTTCCCCATCTGCAGAGCGCAATTCGCTTTGCAAGATGGATCCGGCATAGGTGAGGTCGCCAAAAGTTGTGGTGATGGCTGTGAGGGCTTCACTTGGTGCAGTAATGACAATGCTCGCCACTTCTGCTCGCTGAGAAACTTTTGCTTCAGTTTTCGCCCGGCGAATGGTGCCTAGTACTTCACAGACAGAGTTGAGTTGCAACTCGTGGTTACCTGTAGGTGAGCAACCTGCGATGCAGTCATCACTTGTTGGCCAACTGGCAATATGCACAGATGAGTCGTTCCACCAGCGCCACACTTCTTCTGATACGAAAGGAATGAGTGGAGCAAAGAGTCGTTGCATCACCGAAAGAGCACGGCGTAATGCCGCACGTGCCGATGCAGTGAGTTCCACTGGCATGGTGTCGAGACCGTATGCACGTTGTTTCACTAACTCCACGTAGTCATCGCAGAACCACCAGAAAAAAGCCTCTGTGCGCTCAAGTGAACGGGCATAGTCGAAGTGTGTAAATGCGTTTGTGCATTCTTCAACCACAGCCGACAACCGTTGCAACATTGCAATGTCAATCATTTCTGTTGGCACGGCTGTTGCATCTACATCGCCGAAGCTGAGCACAAACTTTGTGGCGTTCAGCAACTTGGTGCCCAATTTGCGGCCCACCTTCATTTGCTCTTCGCTAAATGCAGTGTCTACGCCCGGGCGAGCACATGCTGCCCAATAACGCACAGCATCGCTTCCGTATTGGTCGAAGAGGTCGATTGGGGTAACAACGTTGCCTTTTGACTTCGACATTTTCTTGCGGTCGGGGTCGAGAATCCAACCCGACAGGGCCGCGTTTTTCCATGGCGCAACACCGTGTTCAAAATGTGAACGAACCGTGGTAGAGAACAACCACGTGCGAATAATTTCGTGCGCTTGCGGGCGAACGTCCATGGGAAACATGTGACTAAACATTTCGGGGTCGTCAATCCAATGGCCAGCAATTTGTGGTGAGAGAGAGCTTGTTGCCCAGGTGTCCATTACGTCGGGGTCACCAACAAAGCCGTTCGCTTGTCCGCGTTGTGACTCGCTGAAACCAGCAGGTAGGTCGGTGCTTGGGTCAATGGGAAGCTGTTCGTTGGTAGGTACAAGCGGCGCGTCGTAATTTGTGGTTCCATCGGCGTTGAGTGCATACCAAAGCGGCACAGGCACACCGAAATAGCGCTGGCGGCTAATGAGCCAGTCGCCGTTTAAGCCCTCTACCCAGTTCTCATAGCGATGACGCATGTGATCGGGGTGCCAAGTGAGTTCATGGCCGCGTTCAACAAACCGCGTACGTAGGTCGGCTTCGCGACCACCATTGCGGATGTACCACTGGCGACTCGTCACAATTTCAAGCGGGCGCTCACCTTTTTCAAAAAATTTCACAGGGTGCATAATGGCGCGAGGTTCGCCGAGCATTTCCTTACTTGTGCGCAACATTTCAACAATGAGAGTTTGGGCTTGCTTAATAGATTTTCCTGCGAGTTGTGCATAGGTCTCAATGCCGCGAGCAGAAGTGATGACCTCAGGTGCATCGGCCACAATGCGACCATTGCGACCAATGACGGCGCGAGTGGGCAACTGCAGTTCACGCCACCAAATAACGTCGGTGACGTCGCCAAAGGTACAGATCATGGCAATGCCTGTGCCTTTTTCTATCTGTGCAAGTGGGTGAGCAAGTATGGGCACTTCAACGTCAAAGAGTGGAGTACGAACGGTGGTTCCGAATAGCGGTTGGTAACGCTCATCGTCGGGGTGGGCTACAAGTGCAACACATGCAGGCAACAACTCGGGACGTGTGGTGTCAATAAGAATGTCGGTTTTCCCATCAACTGTTGTGCCACTGGTGAGGTGAAACGCCAACGTGTGGTACGCCCCCGGACGTTCACGATCTTCTAGTTCTGCTTGCGCAACTGCAGTATCGAAATCAACATCCCACAATGTGGGAGCTTCTTGCATGTACGCCTCGCCGCGTTGCAAGTTGTTGAGAAATGCGCGTTGACTTGTTTTGCGGCTGCGCTCTTCAATGGTGGTGTAGAGCAGCGACCAGTCGACAGACAAACCAAGTCGACGGAAAAGTTCTTCAAAAACTTTCTCATCTTCGTGTGTGAGTATGTTGCACAGCTCAATGAAGTTCGGCCGTGAAATAGGAAGTGGCTTGTGATCTTTTGGCGGCTCACCTTGGAACGGTGGCGTGAAGTTCGCAACGTAAGGCACTGAAGCATCGCATGTGACGCCGTAATAATTTTGTACACGACGTTCGGTGGGCAAACCGTTGTCATCCCAACCCATGGGGTAGAAGACGGTCTTGCCACACATGCGCCAAAACCGCGCAATGGTGTCGGTGTGTGTATATGAAAAAACATGGCCCATGTGCAGGGATCCACTCACCGTTGGAGGTGGGGTGTCAATGGCAAAAACCTCATTGCGGGGCCGGGTGCGGTCGAATGTATACACGCCCTCGGAGCTCCATGCGCCAGACCAGCGGTCTTCGATACCAGC
>CAMBPP010000026.1 GCA_945869715.1 Bifidobacterium breve | reverse complement strand
TGACTTCTTCGTTGGCCAAAATCGTGCCAAGCCCAGGGCACCAGTTCACTGGTGCTTCGGTGAGATACACCAAGCGTTGGGCATCTACTACTTTGCGTTGTTCATTGCGGGAAAGTTCCGACCATGAGCGGCCATCATCAACCTTGCGTTTTCCGGTTGCGTACAAATCTTCCAGTTCAGTAATAGGCCGTGCCTTGCCTAACTCTTTGTCGAACCAAGAATTAAAGATCTGCAGAAATACCCACTGGGTCCAGCGGTAATAGTTTTCGTCGGTTGTGCTCACGCTGCGTCGTGGGTCGTGCCCAAGACCTAAGCGCCGCAGTTGACGACGCATGTTGGCAATGTTGGTCTCGGTGTTCACGCGTGGGTGAATGCCTGTTGCGATGGCGTGTTGCTCTGCAGGCAAGCCAAAGCTGTCGTAGCCAAGAGCGTGTAAAACGTTGAACCCTGTCATGCGCTTGAAGCGCGCGAATACGTCGGTGCCGATGTAGCCAAGCGGATGCCCAACGTGCAGCCCAGCGCCCGAGGGATAAGGGAACATGTCGAGCACAAAGAGTTTTTCGCGGCCTGCTACCTTTTCTAGCTCGGCTAGTGGGCCAGCAGGGTTCGGAGTATTAAAGGTGGCATTTTCTTCCCAGAAGTCTTGCCACTTGCTTTCCAGGGTTGCGGCAAAGGAGGCGTTGTAGCGAAAGGAGGGGAAATCAGCAGACATAACTCCTACATGGTAGGGGGCGAAGGGGTGCCGTAGGTAGCGTGGAGTACATGTCTAAGCCGCGAAAGCGTTCAAGCGGTTCATCTGCCCACAAATATCCCCGCGAGGCCCGTCTTAATGAACTCCTTCGCGAGGTTATTGCCGAGGAACTAGTGCGCATCGATGACGAGCGCTTGGCCTTTGTCACTATCACGGCGATAGATGTTGATGCCGAACTCAACCGAGCCATTGTCTATTACGACTCTCTTGCAGACGAAGCGGGCGACGAAGAAATTCTGACCACACTTGGGGAGCTGCGCATTCGTATTCAGTCGTCTGTGGGTCGCCAAATTCGTACGAAGAAAACTCCTATTCTCGATTTTCGACCCGACACCGTCATTCGGGCCGCAGCACGCATCGACGAAGTGTTGCGCATCGACCGCGAACGCCGCGAGGCGATGGAAAAAGGCACCTACGTGGTGCCCGACACCGAATAACTCACATGGCAAAGCGGCGCCCGCCACAGGTGCATGGCCTCGTGCTGATCGATAAGCCTGCAGGAGTCACCAGTCACGATGTTGTGAATACATTGCGCAAATCTTTGGGTGAACGTCGCATTGGGCATGCAGGAACTCTTGACCCCGATGCAACGGGAGTGTTGGTTGTTGCGGTGGGTCGTGCCACGCGACTGATGCAATTCGTTTCAGGTGCCGACAAAGAATATGTTGCAGAAGTTGTTTTAGGTTCGCGCACCAGCACGCTTGATGATTCTGGTGAAGTGCTTGAAACCTTCAATATGAGTGCAGTTACTACAGCCGATGTACAGCGCGTGGTGCGCGAGAACTTAACGGGTGACATTTTGCAGGTGCCACCGATGGTGTCGGCGCTCAAGGTTGATGGGAAACGATTGCATGAATATGCACGCGAAGGCGTAGATATTGAGCGCAAAGCGCGACCAGTGCATATTTCTCGTTTCGACATCGAGCCAACCGATGACCCTTTGGTGTATCGCATGAGCGTTGAATGTTCGTCGGGAACCTATGTGCGTACGTTGGCCGACGACCTTGGTCGTTTACTTGGTGGTGGGGCACATTTACGTCGCTTGCGCCGCACCCGAGTGGGGCGCTTCACCGAACAGATGACCTCTGCCTTGGAGAATCCGCAATTGCTCAGCGAAGTGGGCCTTGTGGAACATCTTGCACGAGTAGATCTTGATGCTGAAACAGCAGATCGTGCGTTACATGGTGCAATGCTGCCCGTCGATGCAGCAGTTGGTTGGGTGGGCGAAGGTCCATGGAGCGTGTATGGCCCCAATGAAGTGCTGCTGGGTGTGTACGAACCAACTGCGTCACAAACAGGACTAGGCCTGACACTGGCAAAACCAACAGTCGTCATTGCCTTTAGTGGATAGTGTCTCCTACGTGATTATTGTTCGTGACTTATCGGTATCGCCATGGCCTTCTGGGCGTTGCGTTCTTACTATTGGCGCATACGACGGCGTGCACCTTGGTCACCAGGCAGTTATTGCTGCAGTGCGCGAGCAGGCGAAGTCACAAAATGCACTCAGTGTTGTGGTGACTTTCGATAAGCACCCCGCGTCGGTGGTGCGGCCCGAGTCGGCGCCACTTTTGTTAACAGATTTAGAGCAGAAAATTGAACTCTTGTCGACCACCGGAGTCGATGCGGTTGTTGTTGTTCCCTTCAATGAAGAACAAGCAACGGAAAACCCAGAGGCTTTTGTGAAGCGCGTGCTTGTTGACTGCTTGCGTGTGCAACATATTGTTGTTGGCGAAGATTTCCATTTTGGGAAAAATAGAGGTGGCAATGTTGCTCTTTTGCGCACCGAAGGAGTCAAATATGGCTTCACTACTGGGCCACTCGAACTTTTAGAGCGAGAAGATGGAGTAGAGGAGCCCATTAGCTCCACAGCCATTCGTCGTGCACTTCGTGGCGGCGAAATTGACACCGCAACGGCTTTACTTGGGCACCCCTTCGAAGTGCGTGGCCCTGTGGTGACAGGCGACCAGCGTGGACGCACTATTGGGTTTGCAACTGCCAATGTTCAAGTTCCGGGCACTATCTGCCTGCCCGCCGACGGTGTGTACGCAGGTATTTACACCCGCCCGTCAGGTGTGCGGTATGCATGTGCAATCAACCTTGGGCGTCGCCCGACCTTCTATGAGCACAGCAACTCTTCATTGCTTGAGGCACACCTCATTGATGAATCAATAGATCTATATGGCGAAGATGCAAAAGTTGAGTTCACGCACTTCTTGCGCTCTGAACGAAAGTTCAATGGCCCCGACGCGCTCATTGCGCAAGTGAAACTAGATGTTGATCATGCGCGAGAGCTAATTAAGTCGTTGCCACCTGGAACGCGACCATAAGTAGTAGTGCGCTGTTCAAGCGTGCGACCCAAAGGTGAAACGAGTGCGTTGAAGCTGTCTTCGCTCATCTTTTGACCATGGTTTGCACCTGCTGCACGTGAGATGTTCTCGTCCATCAGTGTTCCGCCGAGGTCGTTGCAACCAGCGTTGAGCATTTGGCGGGCACCGTCGATACCAACTTTAGTCCACGACACTTGGATGTTGTCGATGAGACCATGGTAAGCAATGCGCGCAACAGCATGCATCAAAATAGTTTCGCGGAATGTTGGCCCACGACGAGATTTGCGTTGTAAGTAAATAGGCGACGCCATGTGTACGAAGGGGAGCCCAACGAATTCGGTAAAGCCGCCCGTTTCTTTTTGCAGGTCACGGGTAACCACCATGTGCTTAGCCCAACTGTCGGTGTGTTCCACACTTCCAAACATGATGGTGATATTGGAACGTAAGCCCACGCTGTGTGCCACGCGATGACATTCGAGCCATTCTTCTGTGTTCACTTTGTCGGGGCACAAGATGGCACGAATTTTGTCGTCGAGTATTTCGGCAGCGGTACCGGGTAGAGAGGCGAGCCCTGCATTTTTCAAACGAATGAGGTATGTCTCTAAAGACTCACTGAGTCGCTTTGCGCCTTCGGTGACTTCAAGAGCGGTGAAGCCATGTACATGCATTTCTGGAACGGCGTCTTTCACTGCACGCGTGACGTCGATGTAATAGTCGCCATCGAAATCGGGGTGAATACCACCTTGTAAAGTGACCTCTGTTGCTCCCATTTCCCATGCTTGTGCGGCACGTTGTGCAATGTCGTCGAGCGTGAGCAAATACGGGGTACCACGCAAGTTGAGGCTGAGTGGGCCTTTCGAGAAACCGCAGAATTTACATTTGAATGTGCAAACGTTGGTGTAGTTGATATTGCGGTTGTGTACCCAGGTGACGGTGTCGCCAACAGCGCGCTTGCGCAGGTCGTCGGCAAATTCAGCAACGGCGTTCATCTCGCGGCCACGGGCGCGGAAAAGTGCAACGATCTGTTGTTCGTTGGGGAGTTCCCCTGATTCAACACCATCGAAAATTTCGCGCAACTCACGAGAAATTTTTGCAACTCCAGGAATGAGAATAGGTGGCTTGTTGTTAGCGCCTGAGTACCACTGTGTTGAGCGGTGTCCTACTAAGACAACCTCTGCACCGTCAAGCACAACATCGGCAGCTGTTACTTTTTCTGGCCAAATAGCACCCGGATCGTCACGGCCAAGGCCTTCAGCGTCGGCGCGATCCATGACGGCAAATTGCACTGCAGGGTCAATCCATTGTGCGGGCTCACGCACGTACTTGGGGTAAATGGTGAGACGTGGTGCGAGTTCGTATCCGCGTTGTGAAGTAACTTCACGTAGTCGCTCGAGTGCTGGCCATGGGCGTTCAGGGTTTACGTGGTCGGCAGTAACAGGGGAGACGCCACCCCAGTCGTCGATGCCGGCATCGAGCAAAATGCCAAAGTCGTCAGACAAGTTGGGCGGTGCTTGCAAGTGAATGGAATCGGGCAAGATGAGGCGTGCCATTGCAATGCTCCACAAGTATTCATCTTCCGGGCAAGGTTCTTCGTGTTGCATTCCGGTGCGTGGCTTCGGCAAAAAGTTCTGAACAATTACTTCTTGTACGTGTCCGTACTTTTCATGCAATGCGGCAATTGCTTCAAGCGCTGCAATACGGTCTTCGCGGTCTTCACCAATGCCGACCAAGATGCCGGTGGTGAAAGGAATGTTGAGTTCGCCAGCCCACTGTAATGTGTCGAGTCGGCGTTGTGGCACTTTGTCGGGCGCTCCGCGGTGGCATGGAAGATCATCGCGCAGAGTTTCAATCATCATTCCCTGCGAAGGGGATACCTTACGCAGAAGTGCAAGTTCATCTTCGTAAAGTGCTCCGGCATTTGCGTGTGGAAGCAAACCTGTTTCAGTGAGAACGAGTTGTGCCATGTCGTGCAAATAATGCACGGTGCTGTCGTAACCATTTACTTTCAACCATTGCGCTGCAATGTCGTAACGCAGTTCTGGGCGCTCACCAAGAGTAAAGAGAGCTTCGTGGCAGCCTTGTTTAGCCCCGGCCTTTGCAATGGCAAGTACTTGCTCTGCAGAGAGGAAAGGGTTTTCAAGGCGTGCTGGCGGCTGAGCAAAGGTGCAATAGCCACAGGTGTCGCGGCACAACATGGTGAGCGGAATAAACACCTTGGGTGAATACGTAACGCGTGTTCCGAAAAGTGTGTCGCGTCGAGCAGAGGCGAGAGCGAGCAACTGAGGGAGCGGAGTATCTAGCGAGGGTCGCTGGGACAGCATGAAGAAACCTTTTCCGGTAACCGTTCCGAAGGAACGAACTGAGTATGTCTGCCAGCGCTCAACGGCAATACTTTGGGAGCTAGAAATCCAAGGCACTACCTACATGTCAAGCAATAAGACTTTAGCGTAGGTGGCTGCAGAGTTGTTAGTTCGGCTGCTCGTTCGGGTGCTGATTGGGAGCCACAGCAAAAAGGGCTCTCACATTGTGACTATTGAGAGGCAAGCGGTGCCCTGTACGACTAATGAAGCCCAATTGAACGCCCGAAACCGGGTCGAGCACGGTGAAGAGCTGCTCATGACCATCTTTGTCAACAATGACGTCGGTGAGGAGAGGAACGCCAATTTCCGAGAGGGCCTGCTGTGTGAAGCCTGCATTGAGCACCTCAATAGCAATGTGCTGAACACCTGAACCGTGTTCATCGAGGTGTGCCTGCACTGCAGCATCGTTGCCGGCGCCGAGCAGAACAACTAAAACTCCACCTGCTTCTGCGAGAAACATGTCTTTGTCGTCGGTGGACGACACGCGGAACCCCATTTGAGTGAAAAACGCACAAGTGGCACTGATGTCGGTCACGGCTACTACAACGTGGTCGATGCGGCACGCCACGGTGTCGAGAGCGGAAGCGCCGTTCATCTCGGCATCTTTAAGTGGTGCAGTTTCGTTGCGCCCGTGAGCAACTTCTATACGGTGTGTTTCTGCGAGCAGTGTGCGGAATATTTGTTCTGCAAAGTCGGCATCGACATTTTTGTTAATGGCCCACTGCCTGCGTGTGGTGAGTACTTCACGAACGCGTTGTGGCTGAATGACTGCTGCATCTACCTGCGATTTTACATCGGCTACTTCTTTGCACACTTCAAGTCGACGAGCGAGTAGTTCAACAATGCCCTGGTCAATGCTGTCTATTTCGTTACGCAACGCTGACAATTCTTGTGAAATATCGCTCATTTTTTTATGTGCGCAGTCAGCAGTCGTTCAACGTGTTTGGCCAGTACATCCATTTCAATATTTACTCGGTCGCCTGCGCGACGAACGCCAAGTGTGGTGACCTCGCACGTGTGAGGAATGACTGCAACATCAAATGTGTCGTCGCTCAAGTTGAACGCGGTGAGACTGATGCCGTCGACGGTGACGGAACCTTTCTCAACGAGATACACCATGAGTTCTGGAGCGATGCGAATGCGTAAGTCGGGAGCGGATTGAACCACTGTTCCAACGCCATCAACATGGCCAAGCACAATGTGTCCGCCAAGGCGCTCACCAAGAGCCATGGGGCGTTCAAGGTTGACCACGGCGCCATCTTCGATGTCGTTCAAGTTGGTACGTAAATAGGTCTCTTCACTCACGTCGGCTTCCCACCATGAGGGGTTGGCGGCGGTGTTTGATGACACAAGGGTCAAACAGCAACCGTTGACAGCTATGGAAGCGCCGAGTTCGCTGCCTTCGAGCACTGTGGACGCAGAGATGCGCAATCGGGGTCCGCGCCGCGAGATGACCCGCCCAAGTTCTTCGACAATTCCTGTGAACACGGGGCAAGGTTACCCGTCGCAGGTTGGTGGTGTCGTGTCTATTCCGTAGCCTGAAGAGGTCTAGCAAGGCCCACCCCAACGAGAGAAGGGGAGAGCGTCGCTCAGATGCCCGTGGCCAACTGGCTGCGAGCGACCCACGTCATATACAAAGTGAGGCACCCATGCCAGAAAAGGCACCAAAGCAGACCACCATCGCCGTGCACCAACAGCACGCGACCGATACCGGCTCTCCAGATGTTCAGATTGCGCTCCTCACCGACCGCATCAATCAATTAACTGACCACTTGAAAGACCACCCAAAAGATCACCACTCACGTCGTGGACTTTTGATGTTGGTTGGCCGTCGTCGCCGCATGCTCGATTACGTTCGTGACCGCGATATTCAGCGTTACCGCGATCTCATCGCAAAACTTGGTCTTCGTCGCTAATCAGCGTCGCCCACTCTGGCTAGGTATCCCCAAAAGGTGGGGATACCACAAGCAGAATAGAAACCAGAAATAAAGAAGCGAGCAACCGTGAGTCGGTTGTCAGTCGCCTAGCCCGTGACCCTTGTTGGGTCACGAGATTGCCGACTGGGAACCGACATTGTTGCTCATTTGACCCCGTCTCATATTTGAGCTCAAACATAAATAAAAGGAGGACACCATGGCTGATGCCATCCGCGTGTCTGGTGCCGTTTCAGGTACCGATAAAACTCTGTCTTTTGAGACAGGAAAACTTGCCCAGCAGTCACAGGGTGCAGTCGTTGCGAGCCTTGGCCGCACCACCGTACTTTCCACCGCAAATGCCGCAAAAGGCGTTCGCGATGGCATTGACTTCTTCCCACTCACCGTCGACGTAGAAGAGCGTTCATATGCAGCAGGAAAAATTCCTGGCGCATTTTTCCGCCGTGAAGGTCGCCCAACAGAAATGGCAATTCTTACTTGCCGTCTCACCGACCGTCCGTTGCGCCCTGCATTCCCCGATGGCTACCGCAACGAAACGCAAATTGTTCTCACCATCATTGGTGCCGACCAGGAAAACCCACACGACATCTTGTCCATCAACGCTGCATCTGCATCGCTCATGATTAGTGGTATTCCATTCGAAGGCCCAATCGGAGCTGTGCGTGTTGCTTACAGCACAGCAGGCGAGTGGATTCCACACCCCACCTTCGAAGAGAGTGAAGCAGCAACATTCGAACTCGTTGTTGCCGGTCGTCAGCTCGACGACGGTGATGTAGCAATCATGATGGTGGAAGCCGGCGGCACCGAGAAGAGCTTCTCGTACTATGCCGATGGTGCACCAAAAGTAAATGAGCCTGTATTAGCAAGTGGTCTTGAAGCATCAAAGAAGTGGATCAAAGAGTCCATTGGTTTGCAGCGCCAGCTTGTAGCAAGTGTTATTGCTACGAAGGGCCCAATTGAGCCACTGAAGTACACGCCAGTTCTTGACTACACACCAGAAGTGTTTGCAGCTGTAGAAGGTGTAGCCACCACAAAGTTGGCTCCAGCAGTTGCTATTTCATTGAAGAGTGCTCGCAACGAAGCAATTGATGGAGTAGCAGCAGAAGCTCTTGCAGCGTTATGTGGAACTTCTGATGCGCCTGGCGCATTTGCGGGTCAGGAAAAAGCTGTGAAAGAAGCCGTGCGTAGCTTGACCAAGAAATTGGTTCGTAAGCGCATCGTTGAAGAAGGCATGCGTATCGACGGTCGTGGACCTCGCGATCTTCGCCCTGTCACTTCCGAAGTAGGCATTTTAGCTACAGCACACGGAACAGGCCTTTTCCAACGTGGAGAGACTCAAGTAATGAACGTGTGCACACTCGCAATGCCACGCATGAACCAGTTGCTTGACACATTGACTCCTGAAACCACCAAGCGTTTCATTCATCACTACAACATGGCTCCATGGGCTAACGGCGAAACAGGCCGCGTTGGTTCACCTAAGCGCCGCGAAATTGGCCACGGTGCATTGGCTGAGCGTGCGTTGTTGCCAGTAGTGCCAAGCCAAGAAGACTTCGCCTACACCATTCGTTTGGTGAGTGAAGTGATGTCGTCAAACGGTTCCACCTCAATGGGTTCGGTCTGCTCAGCAAGCCTTTCGCTCATGGACGCTGGTGTTCCCATCATTGCTCCAGTTGCTGGTATCGCAATGGGCTTGGTGTTTGCTGAAGGCAAGTACACCACGCTTACCGACATCTTGGGCGCAGAAGACGCTTTCGGCGATATGGACTTCAAAGTTGCCGGTACTGCCGACGCCATTACAGCGTTGCAACTCGACACAAAAATTGAAGGTATTCCAGCTGACGTGTTGATTGCTGCTCTCGACCAAGCAAAAGATGCACGTCTGGCTATTTTGGAAGTCATGAACGCAGCGCTTTCTGCTCCACGCAGTGAAGTTGCCGAAACTGCTCCAAAAATTGTTTCCTTCACCATTCCACTCGACAAAGTGGGAGAAGTTATTGGGCCAAAGGGCAAGGTCATCAACACCATTCAGCAAGAAACTGGTGCCGACATTGCAGTGAGCGACGATGGTGCCGTGGGCATCATCACCATTGGCTCACCAGACTCTGTGAAGGTGAACGATGCTCGCGAGCGCATTATGGCCATTGTTCAGCCACCAACTGCAGACCTCGGTGGCATCTACAACGGTCGCGTTGTGAGCATCACCAAGTTCGGCGCATTCGTCAACATCCTTCCTGGGCGTGACGGTCTTGTGCACATTTCAAAGTTGGGTAATGGCAAGCGCATCAACAATGTTGAAGATGTGCTTGAACTTGGCCAAGAAATTCAGGTTCGTGTTGACGACATCGACGACAAGGGCAAGGTCAGCCTCAGCCCCGTTGGTGAAGGCTTCGAATCGAGCGGCGATACTGCTCCTCGTGAAGAACGTGCCCCCCGCGAAGAGCGTGCACCACGTGAAGACCGGGCACCTCGTGCCGAGCGCAGCGATGCGCCCGACAACGCAGTGGCAGTGAGCTTTGAAGATGAGTTCGAAAGTGAACTCTCGGGCGAACTCGGTGATCTCGGCCCCGGCCGCGAAGCCGGTAACCGTGGTGGTGGCCGTGGCGATGACAATCGCCGTCGTCACCGCTGAATCTTCCTCAACTAACAAAAACGCAATTCATCCACAACCCCGACCGACTACGGTCGGGGTTGTGACGTTTTCATCTGAGAATCCCATTCGTGTTGGTGTAGTAGGTGCAGGGGGCCGTATGGGCGCCACTGTGTGCGATGCCGTTGTTGCCGACCCGCGCTTGGTGCTTGTTGCCGCTGTCGACCCAATGCATGCTGGCAAAGAATGTCATGGTCTCACTATTGGCGCAGAACTGAAAACTCTTGCCGATGCGCAAGCAGAGGTTGTTGTCGACTTCACAGTCGCTGCTGCAGCACGCGTTACTCTGCCGTGGCTCGGCCTGCATGGCATGCATGCAGTAGTGGGCACCACTGGTTTTAACGATGCCGACATGGCAGCGTTTAAGGAATCATTCACAAGTAGTAGTTGTCTCATTGCCGCGAACTTTGCCATTGGTGCAGTTCTCATGATGAAATTCGCAGAACAAGCCGCACCATATTTTGAGACCGCAGAAATTATTGAGTTCCATCACAATGCGAAAGCCGATGCGCCAAGTGGAACGGCGATGGTTACTGCCCAGCGCATGGCTGCGGCAAGTAGTGAATGGGCAAAAGACCCAACGCAGCATGAAGTTGCTCCAGGTGCACGCGGTGGCGAAGGCCCAGCAGGTATTCGTGTTCATGCGGTACGCATGGTGGGTATGACTGCATCACAAGAAGTCATATTAGGTACTGCGGGTCAAACACTCGTTATTCGCCACGACTCAAATGATCGTGTGAGTTTTATGCCAGGGGTTGTTCTTGCGTGCAAGCGCGTTGGCGAAACACCAGGAATTACTCTCGGAATCGACTCACTTCTTTAACCCTCGTTCGACCCATCGCGATTAGGTGGAGCAAGAGGGCGGCGCTTGTTCATTTGGAATGCTGAAATGGCAAAGAGCCCAAGGACGATGTACCACTGGTAGCTCTCAATTGATTTCAAGAACCAACGCACTTGGTCTTCAAAAATGTCTCCACCAATGCGCATCACAATGAGGCGAAAGCAAATAGCAGGAATGATGACTGCAAAAAATTGGCGAATACGCATTTGGCGGTGGCCAACGAGCACGCACACCACGTTGCTTCCTGGCATGAAAAACAACATCAGCCAGCCAGCTTTGTTGACTGCCTTTTCGATCCAACGGTAGAGCGCAGGCATTTCGCCAACGTTGTCTTCCACCCAGCGCACGGTGCGGTCGCCATACCAGCGGCCAACGAAGTACAGAGCAGTAGCTGCAGCCAAAATGCGTAAAAAACCGATGATGAAATAGGGGACGGGTGAGGTGAAAGGCACCGACCCAAAAAGATTGCGGTTTCGCGACGACATGGTGAGCACAAGCAACGGGTGCTCGTCTACGAGCGCTGGGCCAATATTGGTGCCAATGGTGCCGAATATGAACAGGAGCGAAGTGAGGGCTAAAACTGTTTTGCGCACCATGGCAACTTATCGCCTCACCCTACAAGATGCCCTACGCTTGTCGCATGCAAGGACTCATGCAAAATACACCACTGACTATTGTTCACCTTTTCGACCGCGCAGAAAAATACCACCGCAATAAAACGGTTATTACTGCAACCCCGCGGGGAAAAGAGACTGTTACTTATGGCGACTGGGCGCAACGAACCCGAAAGTTGGGCGGAGTGCTCAATAATTTGGGAATTTCTGAAGCGGGTCGGGTCGCTACTTTTGCATGGAATACCGCACGGCACTTGGAGTTGTACTTTGCTGCTCCATGTACGGGTCGCGTATTGCACACGTTAAATATTCGCCTCTTTCCCGAGCAGCTCACCTACATCGTGAACCATGCAGAAGACGAAGTGATTTTTTGCGATCAATCATTGCTCCCGCTTCTTGCTCCGCTTTTCTCCACCTTTCGTACCGTGAAGCATTTGGTGATGATGAACGATGCTCCAGGTGAAGTTCCGCAATGGCCTGGCGTACAAATACATGACTATGAAGAGTTGCTGAGCAAAGCCTCGCCGGTGGAGTTTTTAGTAACAGATGAAAACCGCGCAGCGAGCATGTGTTACACGAGTGGCACCACGGGCAACCCGAAAGGCGTGGTGTATAGCCATCGCAGTACGTACCTACACACTTTTGGAGCAATGACGGTTGACAGCTTGGGGGCACGCGAGAGCGACATCATTTTGCCAGTCGTTCCGATGTTCCATGCCAATGCGTGGGGCCTCGCACATGCTGCAGTTGCATCTGGCGCATCGCTCATCATGCCTGGTCCAGATCTTTCGGGTAAGGCTATTGCGCAACTCATCGTGGAAGAAAAGGTCACCGTGGCTGCGGGCGTACCAACTATCTGGATGGGGGTACTTCCCGAATTAAAGGGTCGTGACACTTCGTCGTTGCGTGCCATTCCTTGTGGTGGTTCTGCGGTGCCGAAAGCATTAAGTGAGGCGTACCGCGAGCAAACGGGTCTTCCTATTTTGCAAGCATGGGGAATGACGGAGACAAGCCCCATTGCTTCAACGTGCACGTTGAGTGCCGCCGACTTGTTGTTGCCCATCAATGAGCAAGCTGAGTTGCGTACCACTGTGGGTCAAATTAACTTCGGCGTTGAGTGTCGCGTGGTGGAGCCCGACACCATTAACCCCGTTGCATGGGATGGCGAAACAAGTGGTGAGTTGCAGTGCTCGGGTCCGTGGATCGCTGCCAACTATTACAACGACGATCGTTCGGCAGAGAGCTTCACTTCCGATGGCTGGTTGCGTACAGGTGACGTTGCCACAATGGACGCCGATGGACGAGTGCGACTGGTAGACCGCACGAAAGATCTCATTAAGAGCGGTGGAGAGTGGATCTCATCGGTAGATGTTGAAAACGAACTCATGGCGCACCCGAAAATTAAAGAGGCTGCGGTAGTGGGTGTGCCTCACCCGCGGTGGTCGGAACGACCATTGGCATGCATCGTGGTCGAGCCAGGGCAGAACCTCACCAAAGAAGAAGTGGTGGAGTTCCTGGTGCCTCGTTTGGCGAAGTGGCAATTACCTGATGATGTCGTGTTTATTGATGAAGTTCCCAAGACCAGCGTGGGAAAGTTCTCGAAAAAGACGCTCCGTGACCGTTTTGCTACCTACGAATTGCCCACCATCTAAAAAACTGAGGTTTGTGTGACTTTTGTCTTGACAGTGAGATGCTTTTCGTTTTAGTGTCTCACTGTGACTTCCGACGAAACCCGCGTTCTCGACGCAGCCATGGGCTGTGTGGAACGGTTTGGGTTTAGCAAGGTCACCATTGACGACATCACCAGAGCTTCGGGTGTGTCACGCGCCACTATCTATCGCTTGTTCCCAGGTGGGCGAGAAGTTCTTTTTGAGGCAATGCGTCTGCGCGAATTGGAAGCCTTCTTTTCTCGTTTGCAAAGTGGCGTAGCGGGTTCACCCAATATTGAAGTACTCCTCACACGTTGCATTGTCTTTTCGTCGTGTGAATTGCAAAACGACCAGCATCTTGCGGCGATGCTTGCGAGCGAACGAGGCGAAGCGCTTGCAAACCTGACGGTCGATGGGGTGCCGCGCATTATTTATGTAGCGACACAGTTCTTTGTGCCGCTCGCTGAAGAGTTCGTATCGCATGAGACCGCAATTCAAATTGTTGACGTTCTCGTTCGACTCGTCATTTCATACTTCCTTGCGCCGAGCACGCAAGTCGATTTTACAAATGAAGACAGTGTCCACTCCTTCATCAAATCTTTTAGTTTTCTTAATTATTTAGTACAGCAATAGGAGAAATACCATGACCGCAATCGAATCTCACAACGCAGATATTTTGGGCCGCGCCGATGTCAATGACATCGAGGCCATCTTGGGCGTGACCAATACCGATGTCAACGAAATTACGCATATGGTGAAAAACAATGCCGATACTTTGTTTTCTTGGGACTATTCATTAGCTCGCCCGCAGCTGCGCAAGTTGTATGAAAAAGCAAAAGTGGGGCAGTGGAACGCCACAACCGACCTGCCATGGGAAACACCAGTCGATATTGAAGGCACTATTGCAGCCGACCAGGAAGCGATTGGTCGCGGATTCGACATGAGCCTCTATGGCGACACGCCTGTGAAAAATTGGGAGCAAAAAGATTGGCTCGAATTTGGTGTACAGGCACGTAAGTGGAGCCTGTCGCAGTTCTTGCACGGTGAACAAGGCGCGCTCATTTGCACAGCAAAAATTGTAGAAACAGTGCCCTGGTACGACGCCAAGTTGTATGCCAGCACGCAGGTAATGGACGAAGCGCGCCACGTAGAAGTGTTTGCCCGCTACCTCGATGAAAAGCTTGAAGGTGGCTATCAAATCAATGCACACTTACGTGCCTTGCTCGACGACATCGTGACCGATAGCCGCTGGGACATGACCTATTTGGGAATGCAAATCATGGTGGAAGGTCTTGCCCTAGCTGCATTTGGGTACTTGCATCAACTCACCGGTGAGCCGTTGTTGAAGAAACTATTGCGCTATGTCATGAGCGACGAAGCGCGTCATGTGGCCTTTGGTGTGCTGTCCTTGCAAGAGGTGTATGCACAAATGAGCGATGTTGAAATTAAAGAGCGTCAAATCTTTGCCTTCGAGGCAAGCCTGCGTATGCGCGACCGTTTCTTGCAACAAGAAGTGTGGGAGCGCATGGGCATTGACCCGCGTAAAATTATGCCAGTGGTACTCAATGACCCCACGCGA
>CAMBPP010000025.1 GCA_945869715.1 Bifidobacterium breve | reverse complement strand
TACCGACATAGAAGTCGTTGTTGAGGTGCGAAAGGAAAACCATGAATAGCACGTCCCCCCAACCCAAAGACCACGGGTTTGCTTCCATTCCCGAAGTACTCGCAGCAATTGCTCGCGGTGAAATGGTGGTCATCGTTGACGATGAAGATCGCGAAAACGAAGGCGACTTCATCATGGCTGCAGAATTCGCCACGCAGGAAAAACTTGCATTCATCGTTCGCCATTCCACAGGTGTTGTATGTGCACCACTCACCGGTGAGCGTTGTGATGAACTACGCCTCCCTGCCATGGTTGATCAAAATACTGAGAGTCACCGCACTGCTTTCACCGTGTCGGTAGACCTCATGGAAGGAATCGCCACGGGAATATCTGCAGCCGACCGCGCCGCTACATTACGTGCACTCTCTGACCCCAAGGCCAACTATGCAGCATTTGCTCGGCCCGGGCACATTTTTCCCCTTCGGGCCCGCGAAGGTGGCGTACTAAAAAGAGCAGGTCATACCGAAGCTGCAGTGGACCTTGCCAAACTTGCTGGCTGCCAGCCTGCAGGTGTTGTTTGTGAAATTCAAAATGATGATGGCACCATGGCGCGCCTCGATGATCTGCGCGCATTTTGTACCAAGAACAATTTGCTGTTGTCTTCCATTGCTCTGCTCATTGAACATCGACGTCACAACGAGCGGCTAGTGGAATTCATTAGTTCTGCTCCCGTACCTACTGAATGGGGTATTTTCACATGCCACGCGTATCGCAATACCGTTGATGGCATAGAACATCTTGCATTTACTCAGGGCGATATTTCCGCACCTGGTTCAGTACTTACTCGTGTACATAGCGAATGTCTCACGGGTGACGTGTTTGGCAGCCGACGCTGCGACTGTGGCCCACAGCTTGCCGCAGCAATGCAAAAGATTTCCGAAGAAGGCCGTGGCGTTGTGGTGTATTTACGTGGCCACGAAGGTCGCGGCATTGGAATAGGTCACAAAATTCGCGCATACTCTTTGCAAGATGAAGGCCTCGACACAGTAGATGCGAACATCGAACTTGGTCTGCCAGTAGATAGCCGCGAATACGGCATTGGGGCGCAAATTCTTGCCGACCTCGGGGCATCGGAACTGCGACTCATGACCAATAACCCCGCGAAATATGGCGGCCTTGAAGGTTATGGGCTTGCAGTAGTAGAACGAGTTTCAATTGAAATTGCATCAACACCCGAAAATGAGAAATACCTGCTTACAAAAAAAGAACGCATGGGCCACCTCATTGATAATTGATATGGATAAATAATTCGTCTGAAGAATGGAGTAAAAAATGCACGGACCAAATGATGGACTCAGCAACGTAAAAGTAAATGGAAGCGGCATGCGCTTTGGCATCCTCTGTGCAACTTTTAACTTTGACATTGTTGACGCATTGCGTGTTGGCGCTGTTCAAGGGTTCACCAACCATGGAGTTGCCCCAAAAGACATTCACACAATCTGGGTGCCCGGGGCATTTGAACTACCCGTTGCAGCATTAGCGCTAGCGAAGTCTGGGAAGGTAGATGCAGTTGTAGCTCTTGGCGCAGTCATTCGTGGAGATACCCCGCATTTTGAATACGTCTCAGGCGAGGCAGCTTCTGGTTTACAACAAGCCGCATTGCAGTCGGGTGTACACGTGGCCTTTGGCGTCCTCACCGTTAATACTCTTCGACAAGCACTCGACAGGTGCGGCACGGAAGGCAACAAAGGCGAAGAGGCAGCAATTGGAGCAATTATGACCGTGCAGGCTCTGAAAGAAATTGCGGCACTCTAAGCGACTCTTTGCACACACATACGTATCTGACAGGAGCGTATATGGGTGTAGTTTTCACACACGCATTATTTGCCGCAACACTTGTTGCCCCATCGCCACATAGCTTGGCTCAAACAGTTTTCGTCATCGAACGCGGATCATTTGCTACCTCACTGTCGGCATTCCCTCGTTTCGAAAAAACTTATAGAAAGCAATTTCCGGAACTTGATTGGACGACCGATTATTGCAGTAGTCCGTTAGTAGGCAACACAGGACGTTCGTTTAATTTCGCCATGTCATGTCGGCGACATGATTTTGGATACCGAAGCTTTAAATTAATCAGCCGATTTTCTGGCATCAATTTCTGGACCGAAGATCTTCGCTTCAAGGTAGATCTACAGTTTTATAGCGACATGCTCTCCACCTGCGAACCACGGGGAATTTCTCAGCGATTGAACTGCAGGGCTTGGGCGCGCACTTTTTTTCAATTAGTGAGAACGCTCGGTAGCTGAACTAAATAGAAAGGGAAATGTGCAATAACTGGGTGAGAATTCGTGCAGTAGCACCCCAAATCGTTTCATCATCGAGGTGGTACATATAAATATTGCGCGAGCCCATTGGCGTTTCCCACACTTCAGAGGCAAATGTATCGGTTCGCACAAGTTCATGTAATGGAACATGCAAGATGCGATCTACTTCATCTGCCGATGCAATAAGCGTTGGCCTAGACGGCAAGATTCCGACAATGGGAACGATGTAACTATTGCTCACGATGGTGAGTAAGTGGTCGAGCTCGCCAACCAAAGTGACATCGTGTGCAGGCAGCGACACTTCTTCCACTGCTTCTCTTAATGCGGCTTCGTAAACCTGTTCATCTGGTTCAACTCGACCCCCAGGAAAAGAAATTTCGCCCTTATGATTTTTTAAGTGAGCTGCGCGTTTGGTAAGAACTACTTCAACGCCCGATGGACCCTGATACAAGTTCACCAGCACCGCGCTTGCTCGTGCTTCAGGCATGAATTCTGTTGCGGCAACTTGCGGCGAGTGTGCAGTTATTTGAGCAACGACATGCTCAAGTGATTGGAGTGGGGCGAAGTCGAGACCAATCCACCGTGCCGGACTTCCTTTTTCCCATTGCGATGGACGCGGAATCTTCTGCTGTCCACCTGCGCGCATGAAGGTGGCCTAAGCCGAAGGTACCCAACCTGAAGTTTGTAGTTGTCGCAAAATATCGGCAAGGCCAGCAGTTTTTAAATTGGCAAGTACTCGACCTGGTGCTTCTTCGCCTTTTTCCCACGATTCCCACGCGGTAATAAGTTTGTCTAGATCGGGAAGTGGTCGTTCAAATGCCATAGGGAGAGGTTACCTACAAGCGGGCATGCTTCGTCACTCGTGAGAGATAGATGATGAACCCCTGTATGACTGCTAGGGCGAAAAGTGAGAACCGATTCGCGACCGATTGGCTTCCAATGGATCCAGCCAGGACTGCTCCGAGAACTAATGCCATGTCTATTGCATCGTGAATTTTGCGAGGCACTAACCGATACGCAGCAAGTGGCCCCTGTGTAGATGCTGAATTCAATAATGCAATAAGGCCAAGTATTGCCAATAGCAATGGATATGTGGCCCGAGTAATGAGAACAAGAAAACCTAGAGCCACTGCATAGTCGCCAACTTGATGAAAAAGACCTAAACGCTGTCCGCGAGATGACTTGTGTTGTACCACTCCCTCAGCGTAGATAAAAAAGATCCCGGGTCAGTGACCCGGGATCTTTCAGTTCTCCAAAAGGAAAAGAACGACTTACATCATTCCCATTCCACCGGGCATTCCACCGCCACCAGCAGGTGCAGCACCAGGCTTCTCGGGCTTGTCGGCCACAAGACACTCTGTGGTGAGCACGAGAGCAGCAATGGATGCAGCGTTCTGCAAAGCAGCACGCGTTACCTTTGCGGGATCCAAAATTCCGGCCTTGATAAGGTCGGTGAATTCGCCTGTGGCTGCATTCAAGCCAATGGCACCCTTTTCTGACTCCACACGCTGAACAACTACTGCGCCCTCAAGGCCAGCATTGTCGGCAATGTGACGTGCTGGCGATGTGAGTGACTCGTACACCGTGCGTGCACCTGTTGCTTCATCACCAGTAAGTGCCTCGACAACTTTGAGTACTGCAGGACGAGCACGTATGAGTGCGGTTCCGCCGCCAGCTACAACGCCTTCTTCAATTGCTGCGCGGGTTGCAGAAACAGCATCTTCAATACGATGCTTCTTTTCCTTCAACTCCACTTCAGTTGCTGCTCCTACCTTGATAACGGCAACGCCACCAGCAAGTTTTGCAAGACGCTCTTGAAGCTTTTCGCGATCCCAATCGGAATCGGTGTTGTCAATTTCGGCTTTGATTTGGTTAATGCGACCATTGACTTCTTCTTTTTCACCAGAACCATCGACGATTGTGGTGTTGTCTTTGGTGATGATGACACGCTTTGCACGACCCAAAAGATCAAGCGTGACATTTTCCAATTTCAAGCCCACTTCTTCACTGATTACTTGTCCACCAGTGAGAACTGCCATGTCTTGCAACATTGCCTTACGACGATCGCCAAAACCTGGTGCCTTCACAGCAACCGAGTTGAACGTACCGCGGATTTTGTTCACAACAAGTGTGGCAAGTGCTTCGCCTTCTACATCTTCAGCAATGATGACGAGCGGGCGACCACTCTTCATGACGGCTTCAAGAGCGGGAAGCATGGACTGCACAGATGAAATTTTTGATGCATAAAGCAAGATGTACGGGTCTTCAAGAACCGCTTCTTGACGCTCTGCGTCGGTGACGAAATATGGGCTCTGGTAGCCCTTATCGAACTGCATGCCTTCAGTGAAGTCGAGCTCGATACCAAAGGTATTGCTCTCTTCAACTGTTACTACACCATCTTTACCAACACGGTCTATGGCATCGGCAATAACATTTCCGATACTGGAATCGGCAGCAGAAATGGTTGCAACGTTCGCAATATCTTGCTTGTCATCTACTTCTTTTGACTGAGCTTTGATGGACTCAACAGCAGCAGCAACAGCTTTTTCAATACCGCGCTTCAAACCCATTGGGTTTGCACCGGCAGCCACGTTACGCAAACCAAGATGAACCATGGCCTGAGCAAGAACTGTTGCAGTTGTAGTGCCGTCACCGGCTACATCGTTGGTCTTTGTTGCAACTTCTTTCACCAACTGTGCGCCCATGTTTTCAAATGGGTCTTCGAGTTCTACTTCTTTCGCAATAGAAACACCGTCGTTGGTAATGGTTGGTGCACCAAATTTTTTGTCGAGAACTACGTTGCGTCCCTTTGGTCCGAGTGTCACCTTGACCGCATCGGCCAATTTGTTTACACCGGCTTCAAGTGCGCGACGTGCTTCTTCGTCGAACTTGAGAATTTTTGACATTGCTACGCCTTACTTCGCCACAATGGCGAGAACGTCACGGCTGGTGAGAATGAGGAGATCGTCTCCACCAAAAGTCACTTCAGTACCGCCGTACTTGCTATACAAAACTGTGTCGCCAACTTTGATGTCGAGCGCTGAGTGCTTACCCGTGTCATCGCTCCAGCGGCCTGGGCCAACGGCGAGTACGGTGCCCTGCTGGGGCTTTTCTTTGGCAGTGTCGGGGATGACGAGACCCGAGGCAGTGGTCTGCTCGGCTTCGTTTGGCTTCACGACAATACGGTCGTCCAACGGCTTAAGGTTCATGTCGCAGGCCTCCAATGGCGCTGATGTATATGGATAACGGTTCACTCTGTGCGCACTGACGCCGCAAGGCGTTAGCACTCGCAAGGAGTGAGTGCTAATGATACGGCCAGTTTTGGTCGGTTAGCAACCGCAACCCCAAGTCCTAGCCGAGAACCCGCAAAAGATGGGCGGTAGGGGCCAGCGGGAGCCCAATCACGGTCGACATTGACCCCTGCACCCGCTCCACGAGCACACCGCCGAAACCCTGCATTCCATATGCGCCTGCTTTGCCATACGACTCTCCCGTATCGAGATACCACTCCATGAGATGGGTGGAAATAGGCACCATGGTGACCCGAGCGGTATCGATGATGGTGGTGCTTCCCTTTTGCGACAAGCAGGTGACGGCTGTATGCACCTGGTGTGTACGGCCCGACAAAATGCTCAATGTTCGTCGCGCAGCTTCCCGATCTTCCGGCTGATCATGTACGACTCCGTCGAGTTCCACACATGTGTCGGCACCGAGAAAGACAACATCGCTGGTCACGCCCAACTCATCTGCAATTTTTTGCACCTTTTCCTGCGAGAGGCGCTGCACATAATGAGTTGCAGATTCATTCGCGCGTTGTGCTTCATCAATATTTGCCGGCACCACCTCAGGAAAAATTCCGATGCGCTCCAATAAATCACGTCGGCGCGGTGAGCGCGAAGCAAGGACAACACGCATATTTCTTATCCGCCGCTGAGTTGCATCTCGTTGTTGTCATCAGGGACAACCATGTCATCGAGACTCTCGAGATATCCGGGTGGCAATGCAACTTTAATCGGGCCGTTGGTGTGTCCTCGTGTAAAGCGTTCGCCACCTTCGACAATGGCAATACTGCGATCTACATCTGCAAAGAGTTCTTCTAACTCTTGAACGGTCGAGCAATTTGATGCTCTCCTGCGCACTTCGCCGCCAACGGGGTACCCCGTGAGATACCAGCCAGCATGTTTGCGAAATTCTTTTGCACCACGAATGTTTTCACCAGGTAGTGCAGTAGTGGCATGTGCATCAAGCATACGTGCATGTTGCAACATGACATCGACCACCTCACCGAGCAGCGGTGTGGGTTGAATATCGCGCCCTGAAAACACATTAACAAGATCGCGAAATAACCATGGTCGCCCGAGACACCCTCGGCCAACTACAACGCCATCACATCCCGTTTGTTCCATCATCTTCACTGCATCGTGTGCATCCCAAATATCACCGTTGCCAAGTACTTGCAGATCGGGGAAGTGTGACTTCAAGGTAGCAATAGCCGGCCAGCGAGCTTGCCCTGCGTAATGCTGTTCAACAGTTCGGGCGTGCAAAGCAACCCATGCAACGCCTTCTTCGCCAGCAATTTCTGCCGTATGCAGATACGTCAATAGGTCGTCAGTAATTCCCATGCGGAATTTACAGGTGACCGGAATGCCACCTTTTTTGCCTTCTCTTACTGCAGCACGAATGATGGCACGCAATAAGTTTTTCTTCAGTGGCACTGCTGCTCCGCCACCCTTGCGAGTCACCTTGGCCGCAGGGCAACCAAAATTAAGATCAATATGGTCAACAGCTTTATTGGCAACAAGTTGCGCAACTGCTTTGCCCATAATTTCCGGATCAGAGCCATACAGTTGAACGCTGCGCAGATCTTCATCGGGGCTAAAGGTAACGAGACGCTGTGATTTGGCACTGCTGCGTACTAAGCCAGTAGCCATCACCATTTCGTTCACGTACACGAGCCCGGGGCCAAACTGTCGACACAGTGAGCGAAATGGTGCATTGGTGACGCCAGCCATTGGCGCCAAGACCACGGGCACCTGAAGTGTGTGCGAACCAAGTTTTAACATGAGATTGTTTTCACTTTCTCTCTCCACGGTTACCACGCACAGTAGAACCGGTGAGTGAGAGATGCGGAATAGCACCAGTATCGAGACCAGAGGGTCCGTGATCTCGGAGTCGATACCAACCTGCCGAAGCAATCATTGCTGCGTTGTCGGTGCACATTGCCTTGCTGGGTAATGCCACATGGAAGCCCGCACCGCTGCCCACTCGTTGCATTTCACTACGCAACAGAGAGTTTGCAGCTACTCCTCCACCGAGGACAATACTTTTTGCACCAACTTGTTGTGCTGCTCTTAATGTTTTTATTACGAGAACATCGACCACCGCACTTTGGAACGAAGCGGCGATGTCGTGTGAAGCAACATCCGGATTTTTGCGAACATAGTTAATGACCGATGTCTTGAGACCACTGAAGGAAAAATCGAGCCCGTCGTGCAACATTGCTCTCGGAAATTCAATACTTTGCGGGTTTCCCAATTGTGCTGCAGCATCAATGGCAGGGCCGCCCGGGTACCCGATGTCGAGAAAACGAGCTATTTTGTCGAATGCTTCGCCGGCAGCATCGTCAATTGTTGCTCCCAATAGTGAGTACTCACCAGGAGCCGTCATGTGAACGAGCAAGGTATTTCCACCTGACACCAAAAGAACCACCGCGGGGAACGGCAAATGAGGTTCTTCGAGAAGTGCTGCATAGAGATGTGCTTCAAGATGATTAACGCCAATAAAAGGAACACCTAAACCGTAGGCCATTGCCTTACCTGCAGAGACACCCACAAGGAGCGCACCAATCAGACCAGGGCCGATGGTGGTTGCAACTGCATTAATGCGTTCCGCACCAATGCCTGCCAGTTGAATTGCCTCATTAATAACGGGCTGCATGAGTTCAAGGTGTGCACGGCTAGCTACTTCAGGAACAACGCCACCAAATTTTGCATGGATATCAATTTGGCTCGATATGACCGATGAAAGAACATCGTTTCCCCCCATCACAATTGCAGCTGCTGTTTCATCGCAGCTGCTTTCAATGCCAAGCACGACAGTTGAATTATCTATGTGCATTGGCACGTTCCATTTCAATTTCCCGCAATCGCGCACCGTACTCAGGGCTGCTCACCTCGTGGCACCACATCACCATGGCGTCTTCAACATTTTCGTAATATTTTTTCCGTACGCCTGCTGGTGCAAAACCAAATCGCTTGTATAGCTCTTGCGCAGGAGTGTTGCTCATTCGCACTTCTAGCGTGAGTGCTTGGCATTCGCGTTCGCGAGCTTTCCATGCAAGTTCCAATAAAAGATCTGTGGCAATTCCACGCCGTTGCCATTGCGGGTGAACTGCAATATTGGTGATATGAGCATCGTCTGGAGTAAACAACAACCCGCCGTACCCCACTAGTTCTTCACCAATTTCACCAATAATGTAGAAGCGCTGTTCGCGGCGCACGAGCTCGATCTCGGCATGGAACACTCCGAGCGTCCACGGGCGGGGGTACACCACTTCTTCTATGGGCATGATTGCCTTCAAGTGCTTCCGACGCATTGGCACAATGTCGAGCACGGGTGTGCGCAGTTCATCTGGCTTTCTCATGATACTCACCGTGTTAACCACTGAATTTCCGCATCGGGAGCACGCAAATAAATGGGCGCAATAGGGTCACCTTGAATACGACCAGCGGCATACTTCTTGGCGGCAAGTGACACGAGAGTTGACGCATGGGGAAGGTGTGGATTAAACGCAAAATTCTGAACTCCAGAGCGCTCTCCAAGAAGTGCAAGATCGGGAACTTCAACAAGAGACTCTGCATATTTCACTGCACCAGTTCCCAGCACAACTGATCTTTGTGACCGATCTAGTAGATCTTCAACAAGCTCTTCAATCTCTCCAACACATGGTTCTCGTATTTCTTCTAATACCCCGCCGGATGCGTGATTAATGCGATGCATCGACCAGTACACCTGGTTTCGCCGTGCATCAAGAATTGGTACAACAATTTCTGCATCATCTAATTCCTGCAATGCTACGCGCTCTACGCCATGGGCAAGGACTTGCAAACTATCTAAGCCAATGAGAGGAAGTTCAGCTATATCTGACAACGTCAGTGCTGTAGTAATTCCCACTCGCATTCCGGTGAAGAGTCCGGGGCCAAGATCTACTGCAATAGCACTCAGTTCGTGAATGCTGATTCCGATATTGCTCAAAAGAAGTTCTATTGCAGGAATAAGAGATTCCACATGACGACGATCACTCGCAAGTTGAAAACTTGCAGAGATATTCACGTCATCTCCTACAGCAACACTTACTTGTTCGCTAGATGTATCGATGCCTAAAATTTTCATTGGTCAACCCACTCTGCATCGGCACTTGCAAACAACTTTGTCGCTGCAACCAAACGTGGCCAACGAAGTTCCCAGCGCTTCCCCACTGCACGAATTTCAATATCGCGTGATTCATCTTGTTCACCAAGCGAAATACGAATTTCAAGATGCTCACCAATGATGTCGTCACCAACGTCTCCCCATTCAATGAGGATTATGCCCCCTTGTTGAGAGAACTCTTCGAGTGCTAGGTCGGCAATTTCGTCTCTATTTTTTAAGCGATAAAGATCGACGTGGTGCACTATTGCATCGTTACCCACATATGAGTGCACCAAGTTAAATGTGGGTGATGTCACTGGGTCGGTAACTCCGAGCGCTGCACAAATACCCTGTGCCACCAAAGTTTTTCCGGCTCCCATTTCACCCGCAAGCACCACGGTGTCGCCGAGGCGCAAATACGAAGCAACCACTGCAGCAATTTCGCGGGTCGCAATGGGAGAAGAAGCATATAAATTCATATAGAGATGTACTTCAGATGCTAGTGATGCACTTCGACGTATTGGCGTTCAATGCGCGCACCAATGCCACAAGTAACTTCATATGCAATGGTGCCCAATGCCTGAGCCCAATCGGTAGCAGTAATGACTTCAGATCCTTGTTTCCCGATGAAAACCACTTCATCGCCTACCGCTACCTGGCAATGCCCCACTGGACCACAATTCACCATGAGCTGGTCCATTGTGATGACCCCCATTATTGGGAAACGTCTTCCACCAATCAGTACTTCTCCACCCTCACTCCATAACTTGCGTGGCACGCCGTCGGCGTACCCAATTGGAATGGTTGCAACTACACATTCCTCTTCAGCGATTGCTCGGTGGCCATACGACACACCTTGACCAGGCTGCACAACATGAACATGTGACACGCGAGCCTTCAGCGACATGACTGGCTCTAAGTCGCGGCAGTCGTCAGTGAGTTCTGGCCCCGGACTCAAGCCATAACTTGAAATTCCGACACGAACCAATGAACGCCTTTCCTGTGGAAACCGAATTGCCGCAGCAGAGTTACAACTGTGAATTTTAAGGCTTTCCGATAGATGACCTAGCTGGTTAAGAGACTCGGCAAATAAACGCCTTTGCTCATTGTTTGCTGGATGCTCTGGCTCATCAGCATTTGCAAAGTGTGTATAGATTCCCTCGAGGGAAATGCACGGAGAAAGTTCTTGCACATGGTGGACAAGTTCCGTCAACAACTGCGGCGCTACACCAACACGATGCATTCCGGTGTCAATTTTAATATGCACAGGAACTTGCGACACTCCTAATGCCACTGCATGCTTTACTAATTCATCGACGTACTCAATTGAGTAGACCGTGTGTGTTGCCGCATGTTGCAACAAAATAGGAAGTGATTCATAAGGTTGCTGGCTCAGAACAAGTATCGGAGCTTTCACGCCAGCATTTCTGAGTTCTACAACTTCGCCAGACAGTGCAACACATAGACCAGAAGCCCCTGCAGTAAGCGCAGATTTCGCAATTGGTACTGCGCCATGTCCGTAGGCGTTTGCTTTCACAACTGCCCACACTTCTGATGGGGCCACAAGAGTTTTAAGAGACTGAATATTATTGGCATAAGCAGCAAGGTTTACTTCAGCCCATGCCCAGCGCTTTACGTTAGATTCACTCATAGCCACCAACCTGAATTTCTTGCACAATATCTGATGCCACTACACCATATTTAGGAAGCCGCTCTAATGCATTTCCATGAATGAATGCCCCGGTTGCTGCAGCATGAAAAGCATTAAGCCCCATAGCAAGTAGTGCAGCAATTACTCCTGTTAAAACATCGCCCGACCCTGCTGTTGCGAGTCGGGTGTCGCCATTTGTGATGCAGAGAACATTTCCACTTGGTTCTGCCACCACCGTGGTGGAACCTTTCAAGAGAACAACAGCCTGTAGAGCTGCCGCTGCCTTACGGGTGTCGGCAATACGATCTGCACTCGGCCGCTCCCCCGTCAGGGCACTGAATTCACCGTCATGAGGGGTAAGTACCGTTTCCGCGGTGCGCTGAGCAAAGAAGTTGGCCATGTTTCTACGTTGACCATCTCGCGAAGAGGCCAGTATTTGTAAACCGTCGCCATCAATAACCAAAGGCACTGGGCAACGCGACACAAAATGAAAAACTTCATCTACAAGCTCATCACCTCGACCCAAACCTGGTCCGATCAGAGCAGATGCGAAACGTTCAATATCGGACAGGCATTGGTCGGCCCAATGAAGTTCGGAAACCGACCGATACACCACTTCGAGCGGGGCAATTGTTTCCGGCATTCCACCAATAGAAGACAAGTGCACAATACCTGCACCTGCTTTATAGGCAGCGGAGCAACTGAGTTGGGCGGCACCCATCATTGTTTTGGAGCCCGCAATTGCGCGTACTGCTGATTTCCATTTATGTGTTGTTGGGGCACGCGGCGGTACCCACTGTTCAACATCGCTACGTGTAACCACGCTGATTATTTTCTCGTCTACATTTTTGCCCAAACCTAATGGCAGGTCTAAAGACGCCACGGTAACAACACCAGCATGGGTGCGCCCCGGCTGCAAGACGATTCCCGGCTTCAATGCACCAAATGTCACTGTTTGTTGCGCGATGAATGGAACGCCACGGCACTCACCAGTTATTGCGTCAACTCCACTCGGAATATCGACTGCAAGAACAGGAGCATTCGTGATCGGAGCAAAAAATTCACCACGCAAACCTGTGCCATAAACAGCATCAATCACTAAATCACATTCTGGAAGTTGCGGAGGTATTTCATTTGATGCGAACGACGAAACCTTGATACCGCGTGTGCGCAAAAATTCACTGGCAACTCTTCCGTCTTCGCCGTTGTTGCCTTTTCCTGCCAGAACGACCACGTGCTTGCCATATGACCCGCCGAGCATGCGTAATGCAACCTGTGCAACCGCAAAGCCTGCCTGACGGATAAATACAGCAACATCTACCGCACTATGAGCATCGATGTATCGCATCTGCTCTGGGGTAAAGACGGCCTCCATGCCTTTAGCGTACGGCGCTATTACGATGCGGCAACAACCGCCACAGCAACAATGTGCGTATGGCTAAGAGATACACGCCACTGCGTAATTCCCAGTTGTTCAGCAAGTTCCTGAGCCCGACCAGAAACGATGAGTTCTGGAGCACCCGTAGGAGCTTTGCGTACCGAAACATCATGAAAATCGAATGCGCCTAAACCCACACCGAGTGCTTTCATGGTTGCCTCTCGTACGGCGAATCGAGCGGCCAACGATGCTGTTGCATCTTTACGTGTGTCGGCTAGTTCTAACTCTGCACTCGTAAATACTCGAGTCTTCAATGAAGGGGTACGGCTCAGCACTTCACGAAAGCGTTCAATATCTACAGCATCTACCCCAAGGCCAATCATGATTGCTTAGCCCGCCACCGATTTGCAGTTTCTGAGATAGGCAATATGAGAGCATCGACAACATCGATGTCTGCAAGTAGATCGTCGCGGAATTCACTTTCGGTTTCTTTTACCCAGTCGACAAGGCGGTTATAGCGATCGTCATAACCCTGCAAAACAGATTTCATTACGCTCGCGCTCAGTCGTTGTGCGAAGGTGACATGCAGCAATGTGATTCCTGTTGTTTCACCAGACTTCAATTCTGGTATGAAAATAACAGTTCGGTTGTCTGATCTTCCACGAGCAACCAATACTTCCTGATTGCTTGCTACGCGATGTTTTGTTCCTACCAAGCGAGTAATTCCATCTACTCGAGATTTCAAATTGACGGAAATACCACCACGTTCAATGATGGAAATGTTTGCTTCATCTATATCACTGCCGTCTATGCCATATCTAGTAAAACCATTCACCGATGTAATGGCGGCATCAAGGTCAGCAAGAATCTTGAGCGTGCGATAAGCAAGACGATCTCGCGAGACACCAGCAGCCAGAACTGCTTGCACTAAGGCCCTGTCCATGAGGCCTTCGTCGTTTCGTGAAATTCCTACTGTCACTGTTTTTGCTTGATGCTTGATTGCATCAATTGGACGCGTCAGTTCGTCTATTGCCTTTGTTAACGCGTTGATGAGATCATCAAGCAAAACTGCCGGAGTTACTACTTTTCCGGAGTGGCGCTGATATGCATCAATTGGATCTTTAGACAAAACATCATAAAGAATTGACGTTAAACGCACCGCCGTTGATGCTTCAAGTGTTCCGTCATACTGTCCTATTGCGAGCGCATCGAAGAATCGCCCTGCTGGCTGTACTGCATGACGACGAATTTGAGTTACAGCCTGAATTGGCTCTGCGTAAGAATCCGCAATTTCTTTGATGGATTCGCGAATTTCACGCAAAGGTAAAGATGTCGCATCAATTGCAAGTGCAGCTTCGTACCCAAAGAGGTGCCCAACCATTGCCGAAAGTATGAAAGCAACCGATGCATCTACTTCTGGAACCATTAAGACCGCAGATGCGGCGTCGAATCGTTGGTCGCCTCGTGTTGCGACAACAATTGGGGTTGCCTTATGCGCCTTGTAAATGGCAATTTCCTTTGCCACGTCTGCAGCGGTTCCTCCAACGAGCCCGGCAGCGCAAACCAAAATCATTGGCTCACAGGAAAGGTCAATATGCTTTTTATCTTCTGTGATGTCACAAGAAATTGATTTGTAGCACAATTCAGAAAGTTTGATACGCACTTCGTTTGCAGAAACTGCGTTGGGTCCATTTCCCACAACAGCCCAATATCTTTTCGCCGGTGCGAACCGCTGTGCCGCCTCGGCAATGTATGGCCGTTCGCGAATGACTTCTCGCATCGCATCGGGAATGGACTTCAACGAGTTCAATACACGATGTCGAGCTTGGCTGCTTCCCACACCAGCTGCAGCTGAAATGGCACACGAAAGCAAAACTCCAGCCGCCACTTGTGCATAAAAAGCTTTTGTACTTGCCACGCTCATTTCAAGATCGCGTCCATCTGATGTGTACATCACACCATCGGCTCGCATCGCGAGGTCGGAATTACGACGATTCACAATTGCAATAATGTGAGCACCCCGGCCGCGCGCAAGGTCGACCGTTCTATTGGTGTCAGTTGTGGTTCCACTTTGGCTCACTGCAACGACCAGTGTGTCGCTCATATCGGACAAGAGACCGAACCCAGAGAATTCAGTTGCGGTTAATGCAACTACATCGAAGGCGTCTTCAGATAATGAATTGAGAAGCGCCACCATGCTGCTACCGGCGACAGCAGCGGTTCCTTGACCGATTATTCGGATACGACGTATTTTGCGAGCCACCAATGATTTGATCACCTCTTTCGGCAATACATCTTCATCAAGATCTGCTTCACAGATGCCATTGTTTTCGTAAATGCGGCCTCGCAATGTTTTGCGAAAGCTTTCCGGCGCCTCAAGAATTTCTTTCAACAAGAAGTGCGGTGAGGTTCCGCGATCAATATCACGTGTAGTGACTCCTGCATCGACAACATCATCACCCGTGACCGGCAAAGCGGACCCGTCATAACTAATGCGCTCCATGCCTCTGATATTTCCGGCATCACTAGCTAACAGTTGAATAACCTGCCCGCGGCTTGCAGGTTGGTCGGGTGACACCAA
>CAMBPP010000024.1 GCA_945869715.1 Bifidobacterium breve | reverse complement strand
TTTCGTCAAAAAATGGGAGATTTGGCTGAAAAAGAGTGGTTTCAGTGGCATTACGACATGTTTGTGCCCCCAACTGAGGCACAGATCTGGGCAAAAAGCTCGGCAGGAGTGCAGGCCTTCCAGTGTGGCCGCAGCTTTGGCGTCCAGTTCCACCCCGAGGTGACCCCTGGCGTGGTGAAACGGTGGTCACGGGTGGGCACAGATATGGGGCCAGTGGAACTGCAGCAAGTGGGTATCGACCCCGAATTATTGCTGAAAGAAACAGTGCGCCGGGCCGACACTTATGCCAGTCAATGCGATGCGCTTTTAGGCTATTTCGTTGCGCAAATGCACAAGTAGCAGCCTGAAATCTTGCAGGAAGGCGCGTTGGTTTCCTCTCAAATGAGTGTCAAGTAGTAGTTTCGTATGAGATGTCCCCCTTCTTGCGTTCTTATCTCACCGTGTTTTGGTTTGGGCTACTTTCTTTTGCTTTGGCAGGGCTCCTGCTGTGGGTCTCGTCGCTTTTGCGACCGAATCACCCCACGCGCGAAAAATTGATGTCCTATGAAAGTGGTGTAGACCCCGTTGGTGAAGGCTGGTCTCAAAGCCAAATTCGTTATTACGTTTTCGCACTCTTGTTCGTCGTATTCGATGTGGAAGCAGTCTTTTTATTCCCATGGGCAACGCAACTTGAGCGCTACGGATCATTTGGACTCATTGAAATGGGTGTCTTTGTTGCTGTTCTATTGCTTGGGCTTGTTTATGCATGGCGTAAGGGAGTGTTGCGATGGGTTTAACAGCACAATGTTTGCCACTTGAATTGCGCACCTGCAGAGTGAAAAAGGCGAAGGGCTAAAAGATATGGGACTCGTAGAACGTGGTCGGCTACCTAAGCCTCTGACATCTCTTTTCAATATGGGACGCTCGTACAGCTTGTGGGTGTACCAGTGGGGCCTTGCGTGTTGTGCCATCGAAATGGGTGCGGCATTTGGTTCGCCTCGTTACGACGTCATGCGTCTTGGTGTTATTCCTCTTCCTGCTAGCCCGCGACAAGCAGACCTTGTGGTGATTTCAGGAACCGTGACCGACAAGATGGCTCCTGCAATCAAACGTTTATACGAGCAAATGCCGGAACCGAAATATGTCATTTCAATGGGAAGTTGCGCCAACTGCGGTGGTCCTTATTGGGATAGCTACTCGGTTACAAAAGGTATTGACCAAATTCTTCCTGTCGATGTTTACGTACCAGGTTGCCCACCACGACCAGAAGCACTTCTTGAAGGAATCGTGTTGTTGCAACAACGCATTAAAAATGAAGACATGGCCGCACGTTGGCGTGGTGACGGATACGTCGCTATGAACAGCGATGCTGCTGCCACTGCAGAGCGTAAAGGTAAGCCCGTTGTCGTCTCCCACTGATTCCAGCGCTGAAGCAGCACCGCGCCACGACGCAATGCGCGAACAATTGTTGAGCGATGTGTCTGCTTGTTTGGGAAGCGCACTCCTACAGTCTCATATCAATGTCGGCAACGATCTCTGTGTGCGTGTTGCCACCGATACATGGGCAACAAGTGCTGCAGCTTTAAAAACAAGTTTGGGGTTTGACTATTTCTGTTTTCTTTCAGCAATCGATTGGCTGCCATCTCCATTTGGAAAAGGCGAAGAAGACCCCACTGCAGAGCCAGTAGAACGTGATACTGAAATCAAACAAGGTTTAGCTGGTGGGGAAACGCGTCTACAGGTGTTCGCTCGCATCGTGAATCATCGCACGCACGTGGGTATCACCATGAAAGCCGATGTACCAGATGCAACTCCAGTGGTTCCATCATGGGTAAGTGTTTTTACCGGTGCTAACTGGCACGAACGAGAAGCACACGAAATGTTTGGCATCTCATTTGCAGGTCATCCCGATCTACGCAATATGTACTTGCCGACCGACTTCGAGGGGCATCCATTGCGCAAAGATTTTCCATTGCTTGCACGCATGGTGAAGCCATGGCCTGGAATTGTCGATGTAGAACCACTACCTGGCGGCGGCGACGAAGATGATGCGGAAGGATCTGCAGAATGACAATAATTGGTGATCGTCAACAGTTGGCCTACATTGCATCGCAAGCAGCAGATGCACGCGTCAATGTAGAACTTGAAACCGAGGGGATGACCCTCAACATTGGGCCACAACATCCCGCTACTCACGGCACGTTGCGTATCATTGCGCGTCTCGATGGCGAGCAAGTGTTGTGGGCAGAACCATCTTGTGGGTACATGCACCGTGGTTATGAAAAGTTGACTGAAGTGCGCACCTTCCCGCAGGTCACTGCACTAGTGAACCGCATTGACTGGCTTGGCAGTTTTGCCAACGAAGTGCCATTTATTTTGGCAGCAGAACAGTTGATGGAAATTGAAGCACCACCTCGTGCTCAGTGGATTCGCACCATTTTGTTTGAGCTTTCCCGTATTGCAAACGTCTCGCTATTCCTCGGAGACCTTGGTGTGCAGTTGGGTGCAATTACACCTGTCTTCTTTGCATTCCGCGATCGCGAATATGTATTGAACCTCATTGAAGGTGCAACCGGCGGACGTTTCCATCCTAACTTCGACCGTATTGGTGGACTCAAAGACGACTTGCCCGCAGGTTGGGTAGATGAAACACGTGCCGTCATGAAAAAGATGCGTAAGTTCTGCGATGAAATCGAGAACCTACTTTTCGGCAACGAAATTTTTGAATCACGTACACGTGGTATTGGTGTCATTCCGCGAGATGTTGCATTGCAGTACGGCATGTCGGGCGCAAACTTGCGCGCTAGTGGTGTCGACTGGGACCTTCGTCGCGATCAATCATTGCCAATGGCATGGGACAAGGTCGATTGGAAAGTGTGGACTCACCTCGATGGCGACTCGTACGCACGTTGTTGGATTCGTCTCCAAGAAACACGTGAATCGACCTACATTGTCGAGCGTCTGTTAGACACATTGCCCAGTGGCCCTGTCATGACCAAAGTGCCACGCATTATCAAAGTGCCAGAAGGTGAAGCCTGGGTGTCAACGGAAAATCCGTTGGGTGAAATGGGTTACTACGTTGTGTCTAAAGGCGACCTTGGGCCCTTCCGTGTCAAAATTCGCTCTGCAAGTTTCAATAATATTTCCATCGTGCCATGGCTGTTGAAAGGCGTGTACGTCCCCGACATCATCACCATTCTTGCTTCGCTGTACTTCATCCTCGGAGACATTGACCGCTGATGTTCGCCCTACTTTCCAGCATCCCTTATTGGGGGCAAACTATTCTGCGCCTCCTTGGGGGTTCAGTCGCTGTGCTGCTTCCTGCTGGCACCATCGTGTACCTCTTCTTATTCAAGATGATGTCGTTTATGCAGAGTCGCCTTGGGCCAATGGAGGCCGGTCCGTACGGATCAATGCAACTCTTTGCTGAAGTAGGCAAATGGTTGCAAAAAGAAGATCTGATGCCAGAACGCGCCGACAAATTTGTTTTCAAGATTGCTCCTCTTGTTGTTTTGTCAAGCACCTTTTTGCTTGTTGTCGTTGTGCCATTTGGGCCCGATGCTTGGATCACCAACTTTGAAGCTGGCGTGTTTTATGCGCTTGCGGTGTCGTCAGTTTCAGTACTCGGTATTTTGATGGCTGGTTGGGCGAGTGCTAACAAATATTCATTACTTGGTGGCTTACGTGCCGCAGGTCAGCTCATTGCGTATGAGCTTCCTATGATCCTCGCCGTTGTGGGTGTTGTCATTCAGGCAGGCTCAATGAATTTGCAAGACATTGTCGTTGCGCAAAATGCTGGAAGCATTTTTGGATGGGATGGCTTAGGCAATCCGTATCTACTGACCCAATTCATTGGTTTTCTTATATTTATGATTGCTGTGCAGGCGGAACTAACGCAGACACCTTTCGACATGCCAATTGCTGAATCGGAATTGGTGTCGGGTTATATGACCGAATACTCGGGTTTCAGGTTTCTCATTTTCTTCATTGGTGAATTTGCAACCGCTGGTGTGTTTGCGTTCATTGCATCTGTGCTTTTCCTTGGTGGTTGGGGCGTTCCTTTCTCTTGGTTCGGATGGACCGGAATTAACGACGTTGACAATTGGATGAACGTTGGCGGACCCCTCATCATGTTGACAAAAATGCTTGGCTTGGCATTCATCATCATGTGGGTGCGTTTCAGTTACCCACGCTTTCGTGAAGACCAACTGCAACGTTTTGCCTGGAAGATTCTTATTCCCATTTCGCTCGTCAACATCGTGGCGACGTCAGTTTTGAAGGTTGCGTTCTAATGCCAAAAGTACCCGGATTATTCAAGGGCCTTGGAGTCACCTTTGGCACCATGGTGGAAACCATTACGCATGGTGCCAACACTGTTCAGTATCCGCACGTAAAGGAAGCGCCCCCCGTGCGCGCCCGCGGAGTCATTGCTCTTCACGAGGGCAACTGCACGTCGTGCATGCTGTGCGCACGCTCATGCCCCGACTGGTGTATTTACATTGAAGGACATAAAGAACTCGCTCCACCACGTCGTGCCGGTGGTAAACCTCGTGCGGTGAACAAACTCGACCGTTTCGATATTGACTATGCATTGTGCATGTATTGCGGAATATGTGTCGATGTGTGTCCCTTCGATGCACTTTTTTGGAGCCCCGAGTATGAATACTCCGAGCCACGCATTGCCGACCTTCTACACGACAAGTCAAAACTTGGGGAGTGGATGGAAACTGTTCCTGCAGCACCAGAACTAGAAGTTGGCGCTGACAAGAAAGGCAAAAAGTAACGGTGGTTGCTCAAAATATTGCCTTTGGAATTATTGCCGTCATCATGGTGGTTGGTGCACTACGCGTGGTCACTGTGAACAATGTGGTGCATGCGGCGCTGTGGCTGGTGCTTGTGCTTGCCGGTGCGGCGGCCCAATATATTTTGCTTGCAGCAGAATTCGTTGCGGTGACTCAAGTTCTTGTGTACATCGGCGCAGTAATGGTGCTCTTCTTGTTTGGCACCATGTTGACCCGTGCTCAATTAGGTAAAGAAAAACAACTTAATAACCCCACCTGGTATTTCGGCATACCAGCCTCGCTGCTGTTACTTGGTGTCATGATTTTGGCGCTTACTTCAAGTTTCGGAGATGAAAAGCTTCCTACCGACTCAGAGTTGGTAAGTACTCAAGCAATTTCAGATCAAATTTTTGGGCCATACTTGCTTCCGTTTTGGGCGTTGTCGTTTGTGCTCCTTGCGGCAATTATTGGAGCAATCGTTTTGGCAAGGAAGGACTAACACATGTTGGTGAATCAGTTCCTCATTCTTGCAGCAGTGCTTTTTTGCATTGGTGTGTACGGAGTCATTGCTCGTCGCAATGCTGTCATGGTCTTAATGTCCATTGAACTCATTTTGAACTCAGTCAACATCAATTTCCTCGCGTTTGCCTTGCGTAACGGCAGTGTTGATGGCCACGTGTTCGCGTTGTACATCATTGCTGTTGCAGCAGCTGAAGTAGGAGTGGGTTTGGCGCTCGTCCTTCTTGTGTATCGCAATCGTAAATCCATTGCGCTCGATGAACTTTCGGAAATGAAGGGCTAACGATGTTTGCAGAGGCATCAACTGTGGCTCATGAAGCCTTGTCGTCGGGGTGGTTCTTAGAACACGCCTTCCTCATTCCTGTTATCCCGGCAGTGGCTTTTGCCCTCATTATTTTCTTTGGCAAGAAGTTGCCAATGAAAGGTAGTGAACTCGGCGTGCTGTCTATGGTCGCATCGCTTGTGTTTTCAGTCGGAGCTGCATTGCAGTGGATCAACCGGGTAAATGGCGCAACTGAAGAGCAATACATCGACCCAGTGATCCGTTCATGGACCTGGTGGAACAGCGGTGGATTCGAATTTGGCATTGGCCAACACATCGATGGTCTCTCGCTCACCATTCTGGTAGTGGTCGCATTTATTTCCTCTTTAGTGCAGATCTACTCACTTGAGTATTTGCGCGGTGACCGCAGGTATACGCACTTCTTTGCTTCTCTTACATTGTTCTCGGCAGGAATGTTGAACATGGTGGTCGCAGAAAACATGATTCAACTCATTTTGGGTTGGGAAATCATGGGACTGTGCTCATTCATGCTCATTGGTCACTGGTGGGAAGAGGGCGCAAATAGCCGAGCAGCGCTTAAAGCCTTTTTCACAACGCGTACCGGAGACATTGGTCTCTTGGTCGGCACAAGCGTTTTATTCTTCAGTGCCAACTCATGGACGCAAGAACACCTAGGGGTATCAGGGTTCAGTATTCGAGGGCTTTCTGCATGGGCGTTATCAGGCAACCCAGGCCACGCCGCAATCACTGTTGGTGCAGTTGCGCTATTCATCGCTTGCATTGGTAAGAGTGGTCAGTTCCCACTGCACACGTGGTTGCCCGATGCAATGGCCGGGCCAACACCTGTTAGCTCACTTTTGCATTCATCTACCATGGTGGTCGCTGGCGTGTTCCTCGTTGCCCGGCTGTACCCAGTGTTCTTCGAAGGAATGAATATTTTCGGTAGTGGGGTCAATCTCATCACGTTGATTGGCGGAATCACCATCGTGATCGCAGCTGCACTGGCCTTTGTGCAAACCGACATTAAAAAAGTTTTGGCGTATTCAACAGTGAGCCAACTCGGCTACATGATGATGGGCCTTGGTGCAGGTGCATGGATGCCGGCCGTGTTCCATATTTTCACCCACGCATTTTTTAAAGCATGTCTCTTCTTGGCGGCAGGCTCCATTAGCCATAGTGCATCGCATCACTCCTTTGAAATGAAAAAAGACATGGGTGGGCTACGTAAGTTCATGCCTATTACTTTCACCACGTGGATCATCTCCACTCTGGCTCTGTGCGGCGTGTTTCCTTTCGCGGGCTTCTTTTCAAAAGATGAAATTATTGACAACGTCGGGCACAACGGATACCAAGTCTTCATGGTCGTTGGGCTCGTTGGCGCCTTCATGACTGCGGCGTACATGACCCGCGCTACCTACCTCACCTTCTTTGGTGAACCACGCGGTGCTTCTGCTGGTGAATCACACGATGACCATGGCGATGCACACGGTGAAGTACACGGCGATGCACATGCAAGCCACGGTCCGCATGAGAGTAATTTGCTCATCACCGTTCCGCTTATGATTCTTGCAACCCTTGCCTTAGGCGCCGGACTTTTCAATGCAACACCATTTGGTGAAAGCTGGGAGCGCATGACCAAGTGGGTAGAACCACGTTCGGTTGTCGTGGAAGATATGGATCATGCGGCGGTGGGTGAAACCCGTGGCGTTCCCGCAGCAATTGCCGCAGGTGCAGAAGCTCCAGTAGGTGAAGAGCCTCATGCTGCCGAGGGCGAACATGGTGGGCATGCTAAATCAGTATGTGGAACCAGCACTCCTGAAAAAGGAATCTGTAATGCGCCACAACTGCAGCACGCACCGTTCAAATGGTCGAAAGCTGCAATGTCAGTGATTATCGTTCTTGTGGGAATGCTCATCAGCTGGCTCATTAGCGTGCAGATGTACACCAAGAAATCGGGTTTCTTTGTTGGGCTCACCAGCCGCAACAAGTTGCTTGCATTGGGCTATCGCTTCTTGGTGAACAAGTACTACCTGGACCATCTCTATGAAAAGGTCTTTGTGCACGGAATTGCACACCCCATAGCAAAAGCTGCTTACTGGGTGAACCAAAACATTCTCGACGGCATCGTTAACGGTGCTGGTCTTGTAGCGCGTCGCGTTGCAGGTTGGGTTTATCGCAATGTCGACCAACGTGTGGTTGACGGGGCAGTAAATGGTTCTGGCGCAGTTGCGCGTGGAACTGGAAATGTATTACGTCCGGTGCAGTCCGGGAAAGTAAGTCAGTACGGGGCCTTGTTATTTGCTGCCGCAGCAGTGGCAGGACTCGTACTCATCATTGTGAATACCTGAGTTTTAAAACGTAAACAACATCAACAATTGAGGAGCTATACGGCATGGACATACTCCGTGACCACAACTGGGTGCTAAGCGTCGGCACCTTCTTACCACTGGCCGGTGTGCTGGTGATGTTGTTCATCCCTAAAGTGGAAGAGCAACTACAGAAGGCCGTTGCACTGATCACTGCACTAGCAACGCTTGGCGTTGGTGTGTACACCCTCACGTTGTTCAACTACGACCGCGCTGGAGAAATGCAATTTGTTGCACAAACAAATTGGATATCAGTTATCAAGAGCACGTATTACATCGGCCTCGACGGCATCAGTTTGCCGTTGTACATCTTGTCGATGGTTATCACTGTGCTGGTCATGATCTATAGCTGGGACCATATTCCTTCGCCAGGAAACCCAAAAGCATTCCTGATGCTGATGCTCGTTTTGCAAACGGGTATGGCCGGAACGTTTATTTCGCAAGACCTCATTTTGTTCTTTGTCTTCTTTGAACTTGTTCTCTTGCCGATGTATTTCATGATTGGTGTATGGGGTGGCGAGAATCGCCAGTACGCATCACTCAAATTCTTCTTGTACACCATGTTTGGCTCCGCCTTAATGCTGGTTGCTTTCCTCGCATTGTTCTTCAAAACTGGGGCAGAAAGTTTTGCCATTCCATACCTTGTAGAAAATGGTGGCGCTATCGCCAAAAATACCCAGGTCTGGATTTTTGCGGGAATGTTTATTGGCTTCGCAGTCAAGGTTCCGATGTTCCCCTTCCATACTTGGTTGCCCGATGCGCACACGCAAGCCCCTACGCAGGGCTCGGTTATTTTGGCCGCAGTACTTTTGAAACTCGGAACTTACGGATTCATCCGTATTGCTATTCCAATGTTGCCCGATGCGGCGCGTGAGTGGGCTCCCTACATTGGTCTCCTCGCGGTCATCGGAATCATTTACGGTGCCTTGGGTTGTCTTGCCCAAACCGACATGAAGCGGCTCATTGCGTTTTCATCGGTAGCTCACATGGGCTTTGTCATGTTGGGCATTTCAACGCTTACCTCTTTTGGTATGAACGCAGCAGTGTTCGGCATGGTTGCTCATGGTCTCATCACCGGCATGTTGTTCTTCGTTGCTGGAAGTGTGAAAGATCGCTATCACACCCTTGAAATCGCCCGCCTCAGTGGCCTATTGAAACAAGTTCCACACCTTGCTTGGATTCTCGGATTCTGTGTCATGGCGTCACTTGGCTTGCCCGGACTCGCCGGATTCTGGGGAGAGTTCCCGGCAATTTTGTCGGCATACAGTCCGCTGTCTGGCCTCTCTGAAGTCACATTCCGTGTCTATATGGTCATCGCAGCAATGGGTACGGTGCTCGCCGCCGCATATTTGTTGTGGCTCTTCCAGCGCATTGCCTTCGGCGAGCCAAAGCCTGAGTTTGGTGGATCCACATCAGACGCACATGGCCATCATGATCACTCCGACCACGACGATGCACATCACAACGATATTCACGATGTGACCGTGTACGAGTGGGTGGCCTGGACACCGTTACTCATTGGCATTGTGCTTTTCGGTGTGATGCCGAACTTGTTGTTCAAACTTATCGACCCGGCAGTTGCCGCAATCGTTACTCAAATCGGAGGCTAACGAAGTGCTCTCCACGCTCTTTGCTGCAGCAGACTGGGTTGCACCAACAGTCGATTATCACGCCATAGCGCCTGAAATTATTGTTGCTGCTGGAATTTGTGTTGTTCTGCTTGCCGATCTCTTCATTGCCGATCGCAGCAAGTGGCTGTTGTCAACGGTTGCTGGCTTTACCTTGCTAGGGGCGTTCATTCCCGTTCTCACACTTGGTTTGAGTGATGAAGGAACACGTTCATTGTTTGATGGTCGTTATGTCATCGACGACTTCAGCATTGTGCTGAAGGGCCTCTTTTTGTTGAGTGCCTATGTCATTGTGCTGCTGTCGACAACACATATTGAAGAGGGTGACTACTACCAAGGTGAGTATTGGGTTCTCATGCTGTCAAGCATTTTGGGAATGTTGATGATGACCTCGAGCCGTGACCTCGTATCAATATTTGTTGCGCTCGAGTTCCTTTCCATTCCTGCATACATGCTTGCTGCGTGGCGTAAGCGCGATGCGAAAAGTAATGAAGCTGGTGTGAAGTACTTCCTCTTAGGAGTATTTGCTTCAGCTGTGTTGCTTTACGGAATGTCTTTGCTCTACGGGGTAGCAAACTCCACCTTGTTGTCTGATCTTGCATCAGAAATGAGCGGGCAACTCACTTCAATTCGTGTTCTGGCGGTGGTGTTTGTTGTTGTGGGTTTTGCATTCAAAGTGTCTGCTGTTCCATTTCACACATGGGCCCCCGATACCTATGAAGGTGCACCAACGCCTGTAACGGCATTTTTATCTGTCGCGTCAAAAGCTGCTGGGTTCGTTGCACTAGTGACGGTGCTTTATGTAGCCGTACCCGGATCCTCAGATGTATGGCAGCCTCTCATTTGGGTGCTTGCTGCGCTCACTATGACCGTTGGCAATGTGATGGCGCTACGCCAAACCAATATTGTGCGTATGTTGGCGTATTCGTCAATTGCCCAAGGCGGGTTTATTCTCATGCCGCTTGCTGTTGCTGCAGAAGGAAACTCCAGTGCTGCAGTATTGCGTTCCGTTGTTACGTATCTCATTGTGTATGCAGCAACAAACCTCGGAATGTTCGGCATTATTTTGGCTGTGAGTCGCAAGACCCGAAGTGGCGAAGTGGCATCGTTCGGTGGGCTCTTTAGCTACGCACCTGGCATTGGTGCACTTGCAACAATTTTCCTTGCATCACTTGCTGGAATTCCACCACTCGGTGGTTGGATCGGTAAGTTCTCGGCATTCCAAGCGGTCTTAGAAGCCGGCACAACCTGGGGCTATGTCCTTGCGGTCATTGGTGCGGTGAACTCTGTTATTGCGTTTGGTTATTACGGAAATGTGATGCGTGAAATGTGGATGCGTCCTGTTCCCAATGGCGATACGTCGGCAATTGCTACACCTGCGCCAATCAAATTGGCACTTGGTATTACTGGTTTAGCAACACTTGCTCTCGGCATCTTGCCTGGCGTGGCTTTGCACTTCGGCGATATTGCAGTGTTCTCTAGTGCCTTTGGTGGCTAGTTCTCTTCACGAAATCATTCGCGCGGCGGGTGGGGCAATTCCGTTTCGCGAGTACATGAACATTGTTCTTTACGGCGATGACGGGTTTTACACACGCCGAGGTGAAGCTGGTCGACGCGGAGACTTCATTACTTCTCCTGAAGTAGGGCCACTTTTTGCGGTTGTGCTTGCACGAGCTCTCGATGCTTGGTGGAAGGAAATGGGCTCACCTGCATCGTTCACTGTCATGGAGGTAGGTGCTGGCCCTGGAACTTTGGCGCGTGGATTGTTGGCAGCTCAACCTGAGTGCAGCAAGGTATGGACCTATATAGCTGTGGAAATTTCTGAGCAACAAAGAGCGAAACACCCTTCCGAGGTGACCTCACTTGCTGAAATGCCAAAGGGAAAATTCACGGGAGTGGTGATTGCCAATGAACTTCTCGACAACCTTGCTTTTGATTTGTGTGTCTTTGACCAGGAGTGGCGTGAATCTTGGATTGGTGTGAATGGTGATCAGTTAGTCGAGATTTTAAAACCACTCACCGAGCCGTCACCATTTCTGCCAGTGTTTGCCAAACATGGGGCACGTGCACCAGTGCAAAGAGAAGCACAAGAATGGTTAAGAGATGCATTGCAACAATTAGACAGTGGCCGTGTGCTCGTTTTTGATTACTGCACACCACTCACTGCTATGGCAGCAGCACAGCCATGGCGAGAATGGCTGAGGACCTATGTGGGGCATGAAAAAGGCCAACATTATTTACACATTCCGGGGCGCCAAGACATCACTACACAAGTGATGATTGATCAACTTGCTGCAGTGAAAGTTCCAGAGTCGGTGCGCAGTCAGTCGCAGTTTTTACAATTGTGGGGGATTGATGAACTTGTTGCTGAAGGCAAGGCGGCATGGGAGGCTGCTGCAGCCGCTCCCAATGTTGCTGCAATGAAAATGCGATCACGCATTAGTGAATCGGCTGCTCTGCTTGACCCCAACGGTTTGGGTTCATTTACGGCACTTACTTTTACCCCGTAACCCAAACTATTTTGGCCTCATCACTTGGTCGGCCAACACGCCAATGTTGAACCAATTAACAGGGTCGGTTTGACCAATACCTGCCATACCAACAAGCGCTAAACCCATTGCCAAACCAAGAAATAAAGATGCCAACATTTGTGTATCGAGCGATACATCGATGCCGCCGTCTTCTTTTGCTTCGTCAATAATTTTTGTATACATAGCAAAATGCTGCCGCACTCGCGGCGCAAGTACATCGCGTGCCAGTGGGTCACGCCACGATGCATAATACGTTTCAACAAGTAATTTTTGGGCATTGGTGAAATCGTCGTCGTCGCTATTGCGAGGAATGAGTGTTGCAATCTTTAACAGCCATGGTGCGCTATCGGCAGGTAGTTTTTCCAACGAACGTGCGTTGGAGAGAAGTTGTGCATCGAAGGCTTCTTCAAGTACTTCCCGGAATAGCTCTTCTTTGTTTGCGAACCAGGTATACACAGAACCAGGTGTCATTTGTGCACGGTCTGCAATTTCCGACAGCCGAGCTCGTTCGAAACCCACTGCGGCAATTTCTTCGGTTGCTGCAATAAGAAGACGTTCTCTACTTGCCAATGCCCACGGTCGACGATCGCGACCATCAACATTGACGACGTTTTTATCGGTGCGGCCAGGCGTACGCTTCTTGGCTGCCTTCTTCGCAGGTGCTGGTGCTTTTTTTACCATTTCCCTAACTTAGTACGACTTTTCTCTTGGATAAATTCGGGACGGGGAGGGCTACAGTCGGGAGAGAAAGAGGGGGCATATGAACGAGGCGACTGATTCACCAAATATTTCTGACCTGTTGTGGGAGCAGCGCAAGTTTCCCCCGAGCCAGTCATTCCAAGCCGATGCACTCGTTGTAGGTACCGAACTTTACGATGCCGCTAGCCGAGACTATGAAGCATTTTGGGCTCAACAGGCAAGTGAAGTGGTGTCGTGGAACACGCCATGGAGCACCATTTGCGAGTGGAAAAGCCCGTACAGCAAATGGTTTATAGGTGGAGAACTCAACGTTGCTTACAACTGCCTCGACCGACATGTGGAGGCCGGCAAGGGCAGCAAAGTTGCCATCCACTGGGAAGGTGAACCAGGCGATACTCGCACGCTTACCTATGCGTGGCTGCTCGATGAAGTGCAAAAATTTTCTAACGCACTCAAAAGCCTTGGAGTGAAAAAAGGCGACAGAGTAAATATTTATCTACCGATGATCCCTGAAGCAGTAGTGGCAATGTTGGCGTGTGCTCGCATTGGTGCTGCACATTCCGTGGTCTTTGGCGGCTTTAGTTCGCAGGCCCTTGCCGACCGCATTAATGATGCCGAGGCAAAGGTGCTCATTACTGCCGATGGTGGGTACCGGCGCGGTGAAGTTTTCCCACTTAAGCCACAGGCCGATGAAGCAGTCAAATTAACTCCGTCAATTGAACACGTTGTTGTAGTGAAGCGTGGTGGCAACGACGTCACCATGCACGACGGTCGCGACCATTGGTATCACGAACTCATGGCTGTTGCTGACCCTGTGTGTGTTGCTGAACCAATGTCGAGCGAGCAGTTGTTGTTCCTTTTGTATACGAGTGGTACAACAGGTACGCCTAAAGGCATTATGCATACATCGGGTGGGTATCTCACACACGTGAGCTACACGCACAAGTATGTTTTTGACTTGCGCCCAGAAACCGATGTGTACTGGTGCACCGCAGATGTGGGTTGGATCACCGGTCACTCATACATCGTGTACGGGCCACTCTCCAATGGTGCAACGCAAGTCATTTACGAGGGCGTGCCGAACTATCCCGAGAATGATCGCTTGTGGAGCATTGTTGAAAAATACAAAGTGAGTATTTTCTACACAGCACCAACAGCAATTCGTACTTTTATGAAATGGGGCGTAGACGAACCACAAAAACATGACCTCAGTTCATTGCGTGTCATCGGCAGTGTGGGCGAGCCCATTAACCCTGAAGCATGGATGTGGTACCACGAAAACATTGGCCAAGGTCGTTGCCCGGTGGTCGATACATGGTGGCAAACCGAAACTGGTGGCATCATGATTAGCCCGTTGCCCGGTGCAACAACAACAAAACCTGGTTCAGCGACGTTTCCTTTGCCCGGAATTGGCGCTGAAGTAGTTGATGAAAAGGGAAATGTCATTACACATGGTGGTGGCTATCTCACACTCACGCACCCATGGCCGGGAATGTTGCGCGGCATTTGGGGTGACCCTGAACGATTCCAAGAAACGTATTGGAGCAAATTTCCTGGTCGTTATTTTGCTGGTGACGGTGCAAAATTAGACGACGATGGTTATCTCTGGTTGCTTGGCCGCGTTGATGACGTCATGAATATTTCAGGTCATCGCATTTCAACAACAGAAGTAGAGTCGGCACTTGTTTCCCACCCGAGCGTTGCAGAAGCTGCAGTAGTAGGCGCAAATGATGCAACAACAGGTCAAGCAATTATTGCGTACGTTACTTTGCGTGGTGGAGCAGAGGTTTCAGAAAATGATTTGCGTAATCACGTAGCAAAAGAAATTGGTGCAATTGCAAAACCAAAAGCAATATTTTTCACTCCCGATCTACCAAAGACACGCAGTGGAAAAATTATGCGCAGGTTGTTACGTGACGTTGCAGAAGGAAGAAACTTAGGCGATACCACCACGCTCGCCGATGCAAGTGTTATTACTGAATTGCAGAAGCGCGCTGCAGAGTCGAGTGAAGACTAAAAACTTTTATTCGCGGAAATTTTCAAACTGTAGGGGAACTCCGAGATCTTCACTTTTAAGAAGCGCCATCACTGCTTGTAGGTCGTCACGTTTTTTACCAGTCACACGAACCTGTTCGCCTTGCGTTTGGCTCGCAATTCCTTTCGGACCTTTTTCCTTAATGAGCTTGTTAATTTCCCGTGCCTTGTCGGAACTAATACCAACGGCAATGGTGACCACCTGGCGCACGGTGTCGCCAGAGGCTTGTTCAAATTTTCCCCAGTCAATGCCCTTCAAGGAAAGTCCGCGCTTCACAAATTTTTCTTCCAACAGCACGCGCACGGCCCGAGCTTTTTCCTCACTGATCGTGCGAATGGTGATGGTGAGCTCTTTTTGCTCAATATCGGAGTTGGTGTTTTTGAAGTCAAAGCGGTTCACCATTTCCCGTTGGGCCTGATCGACGGCATTACGGAGTTCTTGGCGGTCTACTTCTGAGACGATGTCGAAGGAAGGCATGGTGGAAACGCTAGCGAGCCTGTAACCT
>CAMBPP010000023.1 GCA_945869715.1 Bifidobacterium breve | reverse complement strand
TCGTAGTGAACGACGATTGCGTCTAATGCACGGCGACATGTTTCCGGATGATCTGCAGCTACAGCTGCGATGGGTTCGCCCATGTACCGCACATATTCGGACGCAAATACCGGTTGGTCAGATGCGATAAGACCGTAGGTGAGTTTTCCTGGAACGTCTTCAGAGAGGAGAATCGTTTCTACACCGTCAATTTTTATGGCCTCGGAAATATCTATGGAAATGATGCGGGCATATGGATGTGGTGAACGCAATGTGGCACCCCACAACATATTGTCTGCTGTGTAGTCAGATGAAAATGAGAAAGTTCCCTGCGTTTTTGCTATGCCGTCGGGTCGCAGTGCTGAAACGCCGAGTACTTCTCGTTGCTTACTCGTCGTACGTGTACTCACGAGATGCTCTTTTCTCTCTGAGAAATGACGAGTTGTACTGCAGAAAAAATACGACCGTATCCGGTACACCTGCAGATATTTCCCGACAATGCTTCTTTCACTTCAATTTCTGTTGGAGATGAGTTGGTCTCTAAGAGGTGGTGCACTGCAACAATGAGACCTGGAGTGCAAAAGCCGCATTGCACAGCACCTTCGGTAACAAACGCTTGTTGTATGTCGTTAGGGCTCTCAGAGGGGGCTAAGCCTTCAACCGTAATGATGTCGGTATCAATGGCACTTGCAGCCATCACTAAGCACGAACACACGGCATCGTTATTGATGAGGACAGTGCAACTTCCGCATTCACCCTGCTCACAGGCACCCTTGGAGCCCATGAAGCCGAGTCGCTCGCGCAAGACGTACAGCAGGCTTTCACCGATCCATGCGTCTTTCACGTGTTGATCCGTTCCGTTGACACGTAGCGAATAAATTTCTGAAGACGTACTCACTTCATTGCTCGTTTCAATAGTCGTTGTGCAAGTACACCAACAGCATGTTTGCGGTACTCGGCAGTTGATCTGTGGTCTGTAATAGGAAGTGCTTCTGATGCAGCTAAGCGCCCAAATTCTTCAATGACCTCAGTGGTCAAAGCAGTACTTGTAGAAAGATCTGCGTTTTGCGTTAGCCACTTTTCTGCTGTGCGACACCGGATGATGGTTGGACCTACTGCACCGAGAGCGAGAGAAATATGGCTCTTGTCCATATTGTGAATGAGGCAAGCACTGGCAATAGAGATCACCATGGCGTTGCGCACACCGACTTTTGCGTAGCCCTGAAAACCATTGATTTTTGGTATGTGGATTGCAGTAATGATTTCATTTGAAACCCGCGCATTGCGTTTGACGCCAAGCATGAAATCGTGAATGCTGAGCATGCGAATGCCGTTGATGGACGACAGTTCAATCTGTGCATCGAGCGCACTCAGCACAGGCAGTGTGTCGCCAGCAGGGGAGCAGGTTCCCAAGTTGCCGCCAATTGTTCCGGTGGCTCGAATTTGCGGTGAACCCACCGTGCGTGAAGCCTCGCTTAGTGCCCCTGAAACATGTGAGAAAGAACCGTTTTCAAATTGTTTGTAAGGGATTGCAGCCCCAAGGCGGTACCCGGTGCTGAGAGTTTCAAACACTTGTAGTTCTTGAACATGGCGCAGCGAAATGATGTCGCCTGGTTCGAAGTGGCGAAAGTTAATTTCCACCATGGTGTCGGTTCCGCCGGCAAGGAGACGAGCTGTGGGGTGTTCATTCAGTACTTGTAAAGCCTCTGTAAGTGACCTTGGTGAAAAAATGGTCATGTGACTTCCCAGCCCTCGAATGCGTCAATCATCGCTTTCACATCCCCGAGTGGATACAAAATTGGAGATGTGCACCCATTGTCGATGTAATGCTTCACCTTATTACGAGCATCATCCGGGGTTCCACTAGCCGTCAGCATTTCCACTATTTCATCGGGAACGAGTTTTGACGCTTTTACAACTTGTTCGTGCGTGGCTGGCCAAGTGAGAACTTCACCAACTTTGTCGAGCAAACTTTGTGGCACCCCTGAGGCCTTCATGATGTGGGGCTGTTGGCCCAAGTACTGGGTCACCATTAAACGCGCCATGTCTAAAGCGGTTTGGCGATCTTCATGAACACTGCAGACCACCAGTTGCGGACGATCGATGTTGTCTAGGGTGCGTCCAGCCTTGGCTGCCCCATTTCCGAGAGCCTCCATCGCTTGCTTGTTGTAATCGGGAGAGACAAGGTAATTCAGTACAACTCCATCAGCGATTTCGCCAGTGAGTTCCATCATTTGCATTCCTGTTGCGCCAATGTAAATGGGCACATTCTTCGCACGGCGCTCTTGGTACACATAGTCGAGTTCAACGCCATCAAGCTGCACAAATTCACCATTGAATGTGACTGTTTCATTATTGAGAAGCGCCCTGACGGTGGTCACAATTTCCCGCATTGCTTTCAGTGGTTTGTGTCGGCTGATGCCCACTTTTGATGCAAGTGGATCCCACCATGCACCGATACCCAAGATGACTCTTCCTGGAGCGAGGTCGTCCAAGGTGGAAAATGTCGCTGCGAGGCGGGCGGGGTTGCGACTCCAGCAATCGACGACTCCTGAACCCACTTTGATGCGACTCGTCACTGAGGCAAAAGCGGCCATAGGAACAGTTGCTTCGCGAACGAGTCGGCTTTCGGCCTGCCATACCGCATCGAATCCTTTTGCCTCTGCGTATTGAGCAAACTCCATGCCTTCGCGGATGTGATGCGCATCTTGCAGATATAGAGCCATGGGTATTTTCATAGAATTTCCTTGATTGTCATGGTGGCTATTCGGACATTGCTAAAGCATGGTGCAAACGCCGAGATTGTTCTTCGGCCTTGCGTCGCGTTTCCTCGAGGTCAACCTTGGTGAGCTTCCCTTCGAATAACACGAATTCATTATTGATGCTGACGTCAGTGACATGGAGAGACGTGGTGTAAGCAAGGTGCCAAGAACTATCCATATGTGGGTAATTCCAGGTCACCACGTCGTTTTGAGTATCTGGAACGAGTTGGGAACCATTGAATAGCCAGTTCCAGGCAAGGTCGGGAGAGAAAGATATGTCGTCGGCGCGGCCTGCAATAAATGCAAGTTGAAACTCAGACATCATGTTGCTGTCGATACCGTCTGAACCAAGTGCGATGCGGTTTCTCCATTGCGCTGGGCGAGCATAACCAACCGCATTGTTCATGTTGGAACGTGGGTTATGAACAATTGTTCCGGCAATCGGTTTTTGTAAATGCACTCCATGAACGATGAGCCAATCGTCATTGGCATATTTTTGTAAGCGACTTTCAGCATCGCGGTCGTCTTGTCCTTCAGCGACGTGAATGTGCACGCCAGTATGAAATTCGGTGGCTAGGTGTGCAGCGGTATCGAGAGTTTCATCAGTGCAAGTAAAGGCTGCGTGTACGCCCACCATCGCTGGTCTGTCGCTGAGGAGATACCGCTTTGTTTCTGCGAGACCGAGTTCTGCGCCTTGAGTCATAGGGGATGTCGTATTGACCTCTTGCAGCTTTCCGTCATTATCCCACCGGTCGGTGACGCCGTAACACGGAATAACGCGAATACCAATGTCGGTACATGCGGCGTGGATGACGTCTAGCGACCCCTCGATGCAATTTGGAGATTCATGATGGTCGATAATTGCGGTGGTGCCCGATAAGAGCGCTTCAGCAGCACCTAATGCAGCCGACCAATAGATCATGTCGTGGTCAAGTGCAGCATCTAATTTCCACCAAACATTTTCTAAAGTAGATAGGAAATTGTGGGGTGCAATTTTAGGCGCTGGCATACCGCGAGCCAAAGAGCTGTAGAGGTGATGGTGTGCACACACAAGACCAGGTGTGGTGTACGCATTAGTCATCGTCACGGGCCTTTGGCCTCATGGGTAATTCATTGCGCCACACACCATCTACATTGCGCATCGCTTCGGCCACGGCACCAGCAGTTGGTACGAGACCAATTTCTCCGACACCTTTAATTCCATATGGTGAATTGGGTTGCGGTGATTCAACAAGCGTCACTTCAATGGGTGGAACATCTTTCGGACGCAAAATGCCGAGTGAACGTAACGTTGTGTTGGTGGGAAACGCAGTTTCGGGGTCGCTAGGAAATTGCTCGGATAGCGCATATCCAAGACCCATGTGAACACTGCCTTCAATTTGTCCTTCGCACAGCATGGGGTTCACTGCGCGCCCTACATCGTGAGCAGCAATGACTCGTTCAATTAACCCCGTGGTGCGGTCCATCACAACTACTTGTGCGGCGTATCCAAAAGTGGAGTGAATAATAGGGTTCTCAACCCCGGGTTCGCCCAACTTCGTTGTCCAGTCCACGCGGTACTCACCCAGGTGGTCAACATCTTCAGCACAGTTGGCAGCACGCGCCGCCTCACACGCAGCCTTGACAGCGCCGGCCCCCATCAGAGTGCCGCGAGAACCCGTAGTTTGCCCCTGGCCGAGTTCTCGTGTGGTGTCGACAATTACTTTGATGCGTAGTGGGTCAATACCTAGTTCCTCAACTGCAACTTGCAGCGCAACGGTGTGGATGCCCTGACCCATTTCGGTCCAGCCGTGTCGCACCTCAACGGTGCCATCTGAACAAAAACGAACAACAGCTTTTGTTATTTCTTTAAAACCATTGCCAAGTCCAGAATTCTTTAACCCCAAGCCAAGTCCTACAGCCTTGCCGCCTTGTATTGCTGCCTCATACGCCTCGCGTACTTCGTCGAGACACAGTTCTGCACCCAGGCACCCGTCGTCCATGATTTGCCCAGGACCCCACACCATTCCCGGCTTAATGACGTTTCTTTTGCGAATTTCCCAACCAGAGATGCCTATTTTTACGGCTAATCGATCGAGAATTCCTTCCATGGCAAATTGCGCTTGGTTAGCTCCGAAGCCGCGAAAGGCTCCACAAACAGGGTTGTTAGTGCGGGCAGCTACTGCCTCAACATCAATATTGGGTACGAAGTAGGGGCCACTGGCATGGCCTGCCATACGTTCAAGTACCTTCATGCCAACGCTGGCGTAGGCGCCGCTGTCACCCAATGCACGTACGCGAAGAGCAATAAGTTTCCCATTCTCGTCGCAGCCTGCCTCGTAGTCCATGGTGATGGGGTGACGCTTGGCGTGCATGCGAAAACTTTCTTCGCGACTCAGAGTGCATTTCACGGGCACGTTGAGCAGCCATGCAGCTAAAGCAGCGTGAGCTTGGTTACTCATATCTTCTTTGCCACCAAAGGCCCCACCGTTAGATACCAGCTCGACGGTCACATTTTCGTTAGCGATATTTAAGACACGAGCAATGTCGTTTCTGTCGTCCCAGACGCCTTGACCACCGGAGTAGACGTGTAACTTGCGATTCTCGCCAGCGAGGCTGGGTACGGCAAGCGTGCTTTCGGGTTCGAGAAATGCGTGTTCTATGCGTTGAGTAATAAATGTCTCACGTACAACGTGCGGTGCATTTTGAAGCGATTGCTCTGTGTCGCCACGGTGATAGGTGCTGGTGCTCAAGATGTTGTTAGCGGTTTTCCACACAGCAATTTCATTTGATGCAATAGCAACAGCCGGATCTGTGATGGGCTGCATCACGTCATAGTCAACCTCAAGAAGGTCTGCTGCCATGCGTGCTTCCTCGCGTGTTTCAGCAACAACTATTGCCAATACGTCACCGGCATAGGAAGTGAACCCGTCTACGGGAATCATGACGGGCCAGTCTTTATAAATAATTCCGACGTATGTTTCGCCGGGAATGTCGTTTGCTGTAAAAACTGCACGCACCCCGGAAGAGGCAAGTGTTCGTTCGGTGTTGATGTTTAAAACTTTTGCGCGGGCGTGAGGGGTGAGATGCAATGCAGCATGCAACATTCCGGGAACGCGAATATCGTCTACATAGCCGCGATCTCCGAGAGTAAGCGATTCACCCTCATATTTTGGCGCGTTACTGCCAACGCCACCAGATACCAGTTTTGGTAGAATAGTGCCTTTCGCGACGCTTTCAATTGCGTCGAGCACCTTGACGTATCCTGTGCACCGGCAGAGGTGCGCACCGAGATGACGAGCCATATCTTCTCGTTTGAGGCCAGCGCCTTTTTTATCTACCTGTGCTTTAGCTCGCACCACTATGCCGGGAATACAGAAACCACACTGCAACCCACCGCATGCTGTAAATGCATCGGAATAAACTTTTCTTTCGTCTTCTCCGATGCCTTCAAGAGTAACGATGTTCGCATCACGAACTTTCTCTACAGATTGTTGGCAACTCACTACCGCTTTGCCATCAATGAGCACGGTGCAACATCCGCATTGCCCAGAAGGGGAGCAACCGTCTTTTGCAGAGGTGACGTTCAATTCTTCACGCAGTGCCGACAACAGATGCGGGTGGCGGGAACTGATTGTGACCTGCACGCCATTAACGGTGAGGGGCACACGGGAAGCAGAGTTCCAGTAATTGGCCTCTGAGTAAGTGGATGGTGAAGATGTCATGCTTGCCCCTTGATCTTTACATTTTGTCAAAGGATGAGAGAAAGCGGTAGTTCATTTCGTTTCAGGAGCGTTAATCCTCGAAAATGACACCTTTTTGGGCGGTTATTGACCCATAAACGTCGGGACGGCGGTATTTATCGAAATTGAAAAGCGTCTCTTTGTATTTGCTGCACCAATCGAGGTCGCAACGGGCCACTACTAACTCATCGTCGGTGGTGTATGCCTGAGCCACAATTTGACCCGATGGAGCCACAATGCAGGTTTGTCCAAGGGAGTCGACGCCCTCTTCGGTACCACCTTTGGCTACACCAACAACCCATGTACCGTTTTGGTAGGCACCGGACTGCATGACGAGTGCGTTGTGGAATCCTTGCAAAATATCTTGGCTTGGGTCGGGTACGTAATGGATGGGCGTGTTGTAGCCACACAAAATCATTTCAACACCCTTGAGCCCCATGACTCTGTACGACTCTGGCCACCGTCGGTCGTTGCAGATCATCATTCCTATTCGTGCACCAAAAGCTTTCCATACTCCAAAGCCTTCTGGCCCAGGTTCAAAGTAGTAGCGCTCGGCATGTTGAAAGGGTCGGTCGGGTTCGTTGTGTTCGTGACCAGGTATATGCACCTTGTGATATTTCGCTACAACGGATCCGTCTTTCTCCACCAATATCTGCGTATTGAACCGGTGACCATCGGGAGTGAGTTCCGCGTAACCCAGAGAAAAACCAATAGAGAGTCGGCGTGCCTCGTCGAAGAGGGGTTGTGTTTCTGGTGACGGCATTGATGTTTCGTACCAATGGTCGGCCTCGGTGATGTCGTCAACAAACCATCGAGGGAAAAAAGTGGTGAGAGCTAATTCGGGGAAGACCACAAGATCGCACCCATTGCTACTTGCCTGACGCAAAAGAACGATGAGTCGCTCGACAGCGGAGGCTCGGGTGTGCTCTTTTTGTATGGGTCCAAGCTGCGCAGCGCCGACCGTAATAATTCTGCTCATGAGAAAACAGTATCGGCTAATTCCAGCATCACATGCAATAAAACGTTTGCCCCAGTGACAAGATCTTCTTCATCGGTATGTTCTGCGGGGTTATGCGAAATACCTTTCTGACTAGGCACGAAAATCATTGCCGACGGACACACTCGGGCCAGCATTTGTGCGTCGTGACCAGCGCCAGAAGGAAGCCTGCGCACTCGCTTGCCGGTGGACAAACAGTGCCGTTCCACAATTTCTATGACTCGCTCATCGAATTGTACGGGTTCAAAACGCGACAAGGTTCTTTTCGATATAGAGACACCTTCATCTTGCTCTAATTGGAAACAAAAGGTATCGAGCAAGCGTTCTGCATCGACAAGGGTGTCTTCGTCGGTATTTCGCATATCGAGGGTAAGAGTTGCACGAGAGGGAATAACGTTGACGAGATTGGGGTGTAAGTCAATCTTTCCAACTGTGCACACTTGGTCGCCTCCGAACCGTTCTGCAATTTCTCGCAAATACACAGTGAGCATGGCTGCAACATAGGCGGGGTCGTGACGCAAGTTCATTGGTGTTGTGCCAGCGTGATTGCTTTGTCCTTGAATAGTTACTTCCTGCCAGGAAATACCTTGAACGCCGGTTACCGCTCCGAGAATGAACCCTTCTGCCTCTAACACCGGACCCTGTTCTATATGAATTTCTACAAACGCATGTGGTGGTTCACCTGGGCAAGGAGCACTTCCTGCGTAGCCAATATTGAGTAACTCGTCGCCAACACGTTTGCCGTCAATTCCGACAATATCTAGTGCCTCTTCAAGATTAAGACCGCCAGCATAAACAAGTGAGCCAAGCATGTCGGGGGAAAACCGCGCACCCTCTTCATCTGTAAAAAATGCAACTGAAAGTGGACGCGACGGGGTGAGCCCAGACTCCTGACACGTCTGAATTACTTCTAAACCTGCAATGACGCCATAGTTGCCGTCGTATATGCCACCGGTACGTACGGTATCGATGTGCGAGCCAGTCATCACGGGCTTGCCAGTTCCTACATTCCACGTTCCTAAAACATTGCCAATTGCGTCGATAGTTATATCAAGATTAAGTTCTTTCATCCAGGACACCACAAGATCTCGTCCATCGCGATCTTCTGTGGTGAGTGCAATGCGACAACTGCCGCCATCACCAGTACTGCCGATGTCGGCAAGTGCTTTGATGCGCTGCATCATACGGTTGCCATTAATAGCTAAAACTTCAGACTCCATCTGAATAGTGTTTCACATTTTCTAGCGTGGCGAGGCTATGAGAATAGGCATATCTACTAATGTTTTTTGATGATCAATGACCTGTTCGCAGTAATCGTCATTATCTGTGTCGCAGCTGCTCTGCAGTCAATTTCCGGCTTCGGTTTTTCGCTACTTGCTATGCCGCTTCTCTCTGCGGTGGTCGATATTCGCGAAGCAGTTGTAGTCGCAACAATTTGTGGCCTGCTGACCAACGTTGTGCACCTTACAAAGGACCATCAGTTAGCTGACCGATCAATAGCTCAGCGCGTATCGCTTTCGGCGCTTGTCGGTATGCCGCTTGGTGTAGTGCTTCTGTCTGTATTCACTGCAACGCAAATGCGGGTGGCAATTAGTTCGGTCACAATTATTTTAGTTGTGCTGATGATGCGTAAATTCTCAATAAAAGAAGAAAACACGAAAGTAGACCTAGTGCTGGGCGCTATATCGGGTGTTTTGGCGACCTCTGTTTCCACTAACGGACCACCACTTATATTTCTTTTACAGTCGAAGCGTCTCGACCCATCGCGTTTCAGAGCCACACTGGCTTACGTGTTCACCATTTCAGGGTGTGCATCATTTGCTGTTTTGATGATTGCCGGGAAGGGCAGTGTTGGGGTTTTTCAATTCGCGCTACTGTCAATTCCTTCCATGTACCTGGGAACATGGTTAGGCCGCCGAGCGAGAAATGCTGTTACTCAAGATGCCTTTCAGCGTTTGACCTATGTTTTGCTGTTGACGACGGCAGTGAGCACGGCGCTTGCTGCTTTTATTTAGTTCTCAACTCCACCGAACCATTGCATCCAAGCTTCCTTGTTTCTCGTGCGGTACACGTAGTTTGCTTGCCGCACGTTTTCCATAGGCGAACTGGACGGAACTGAGTATTGATGGCCTGGGTAGACCACAGTTTGGTCGGGTAACTGCGCCAGCCGTTGCAAACTGTCGTACATGTCTTCAGGGTTGCTACCAGGTAGGTCGGTGCGACCACATCCATCGAGAAAGAGTGTGTCACCCGAGACCAGACACCCATTGGCGAGAAAGCACTGGCTTCCCGGTGTGTGGCCTGGGGTATGAATAAAAGTGATCTCCATGTTCCCGATTGCAAGAGTGTCTCCGCCTTTGTGCTCAACAAGGTCAGAGCGTGTTACTCCGGTTGTCTTCATGACGAATTCCGACTCGAGAGCATTCACATGTATCGGGAGAGAGGTGCTCTCAAGGATCTTTGCTATACCTTCGATGCGAAGACCCATGATGGACCCGCCAATATGGTCGGCGTGATAGTGAGTGGCAAGAACACCTGAGACCTTCATGCCGTCGTTATGAGCTATGGCGATGATGTCGTCTACGGCATACGCGGGGTCGATGACAACGCATTCACCGGTTTCTTTGTCGCCGAGCAAGTAGACAAAGTTGACCATTTGCTGCGCGGCTTTGTTGCCAACGGCAAAGTCTCTGCCAGAAAGCAACTGCCGGAAATAGATATTGCTGGAATTCTGCATGTTTGCCACACTATGTCGTAATCTGCTCCTATATGAACTCCGATGTAGTTGGCGTTGAAAAAGTAGATTCACTCGAGGCTGGTCAGCGCATTTTGTGCGGAAATCAGTGGGTGCGCGTTTCTCGGGAACTTGCCGATGCGTTCCAGCCGGGCGACTCTCTTATTGCACTGCAAGAAATGGGGGAACTGTTACGAATTACAGCGGCCGATCTGAAAATTGCAGATACTGCTGTTACCGAAGCGGCCTCAGCTTTCACTGCACTGGCGCGTGCAAGTGACGAACAAATTTCACTTTTCTATAAAAAATTCGCTGAGTTTCTGAGTGACAAGGATCTCTTTCATTATGTGCAAGTTGCCAATAATGAAGATGTTGAATCAGCCTTAAAAAAGGGTCGGTCGGTGACACGACTGCGCATAGACGAGAAGATGCGCAGCGACATGGTCGAAGGTTTGCTGATGTGGTCTCAATTAGATCTCACCCGTGATCTCGTCATGAGTACTGTCGAGCATGATGGCTGGAATGTTGAAGTGGTGCGCGCGCCACTTGGAGTAGTTGGTTTTGTATTTGAAGGTCGCCCGAACGTGTTCGCCGATGCAACTGGAGTTCTGCGCACAGGAAACACTGTGGTTTTCCGCATCGGCAGCGATGCTTTAGGCACCGCTCGTGCCATCTCCAAACACATGCTGGTTCCCGCACTCATTGCCTCGGGTTTGCCACAGAAATCTGTAGTGCTCATTGACAGTCCAACTCATGGTGCCGGCCGGGCCTTGTTTGCCCACTCTGGTCTGTCGCTTGCGATTGCCCGAGGTTCGGGCAAAGCAGTGGCGCAGTTAGGTGCCGTTGCTCGGCAATCTGGCACGGCGGTGAGTTTGCATGGAACAGGTGGCGCGTGGATGATCCTTGGTCACTCGGCACACGCAAATGACATTGCATCTTTTGTTAGGAACTCTTTGGACCGCAAGGTCTGTAACACGCTGAATGTTGTTGCGATGACAAGTGACACTCCAGTGCACAATATTCAAGCTGTTTTAGAGGGAGTCTCGCAGGCGGCAAAGCAACGAGATACCCAAGCCATTGTTCACGCACCTCACACATCAAAGGAGCTTTTAGATAGTTGTGATATTCCGACCAACGTCAACATTCAGTGGGGTGAGGAGATTGACTATGCAATGGAATACGAATGGGAAGATCAGCCAGAGTTAGCTCTCTCATTTGAGTCCAGCTTGCATGACTGTGTTGCTTCTTTCAACGCCCATAGTCCTCAATTTATTATTTCATGTCTCTCTCAAGATCAAAAAGATCATGACCTCATATGGCGGGAATGCAACGCGCCGTTTGTGGGTTCCGGATTCACGCGATGGGTAGACGGTCAATATGCCCTGAATAGGCCCGAATTAGGTCTCTCTAATTGGCAAGGCGGACGGTTGTTAGCTCGAGGGGGAGTTCTCTCGGGTGACGGTGTACATACAGTGCGACTACGTGCACAGCAAATCAACCCCAGTGTGCATCGTTAGTTATTCATTGATGTCGTGAAGCGGAAGCTCCATGTGTGACAGCAATGGGAGTATGCGCTCAACGTCGCCCTGCCATGGGTAGGCGAGTAGCTGACTTTGAGACCGTCTACTTCCGGTGAGTCGGATGAACTCAAAAATAGGATTCGTTGTTGCGCTGAGATCGAGCGTGGCAATTACATCGCCCATGCCACATTGCCACTCGTTGTCATGAGCAACGAGCAAGAGCGAGCCAACTTCAGCCTTCGAGATATCGCCATGAAGGATGAGTGCTGCAACATTCATTGCGAGAAGTAGTGCATCGGTATCTTCTAGGACAGGCGGCTTTTGCAAAGCATGATTCAGGTCAAATTCATGTACCAGTAAGTCGTAAGTCAGTGGCATGGCTAACCGCATGTCGGAAGTAGCCACTGCGCAAAAATTGCTTAACGATCCGCTCCACTCTGCAGCTACGTGTTCCGAAGAAAGACCTTTCCTCGAGATCACTTGCTCATCGACCCAGTTCTGCGTATCGGCAGGTGGTGAATCACCTTGCGATATTGCGACGCAGAGCCCTGTGACGTGACTCAAAAGGTCGTGAACAGTCCAGTCGGGGCAGCTCTGTATCTTGACGGATTCTTCGACAGGAGAAACATCGTTGACGGTATTTGCGAAGCGTTCTTGAGACTGTTTGTAGATATTTGCGTGTTGATCTGCAGTGTATTTAGGAGCGTTTGTCTTCATGTCACTGCAGTTCTTGATTGTCGATGAGTCGTACCTGTGAACCCAAAATAGCCCCAAGAGCAACCAATGGTTTGTTCGTGTCGCGAGAAGGATGCAGTGTGTCTTGCTCGGCTAAATCAAAGTAATCAAGCTGAAAGTGCTGCAGTTCACCGAACTGCCTCAGTGCATCCGAGATGGCTTCATTGAGGCTGTTGGTATCGGGAAAAGAGCGTTTAAACGTTTGGAGAATTTCAAAAAACTTCGGAGCTTCTTTTCTTTCTCCTTCAGTCAGTTGGGCATTGCGGCTTGAGAGTGCTAGTCCGTCGGCCTCTCGAATTGTTTCCATGCCGAAGATATGAATGGGAAAATTAAGGTCAGATACAAAACGCCGAATAATCGCCAGTTGCTGGTAATCCTTCTTGCCGAAAAAGGCAATGTTGGGTTGCACAATATTGAATAGCTTCACAACAACTGTTGCCATTCCGGCGAAGTGTCCGGGACGCGATGCGCCTTCGAATAGCGAACCTAGCGATCCGGGCGTGATGAAGGTGTCGAACCCTGCAGGGTAGATGTCTGATATTTCAGGCAAATAGACGTAGTCAACATTGAAAATTCTGCAGGTTTCTATGTCTTTTTCAACGGTGCGGGGATATTTTTCTAAATCTGATGCAGAGTTGAATTGCTTTGGGTTGATAAAGATCGATGCAATTGTTACATCTGATTTCGCAGCTGAAACTTTTAACAATTCAGCGTGACCCAAGTGCAAAGCACCCATTGTGGGAACGAAGCCGATAGTTTGCGAACTAGTTAAGGTTTGTGCACGTAATAAGCGCAGCTCTTCAATGCTCCGTAAAATATGCATTGTTTAGTGGAATGAATGTTTGTCATCGGGCCACGAACCATCGCGTACGTCTTGAGCAAACTCTTGGAAAGCATTCGTAGCCAATGATCTCATGTCGACGTATTTCTTGGTGAATGTTAATTCACGCTCCGACAGCCCAAGAATGTCATGCATCACTAAAACTTGCCCATCGCAGAAAGAGCCAGCGCCGATACCAATGGTTGGTATAGAAATTTTTGATGTGATTTCTTGGGCCAATTCCGTAGGTATGCCTTCAAGAACAATCGCGAAGGCTCCGGCCTGTTCAACTGCATGTGCATCTTCAAGAAGTCTTTGTCGCCCGCCTGGCTCTACGCCATCGACGCGACCTTGTACTTTGTGCCCGCCCATACGATGAACACTCTGTGGTGTGAGGCCAATATGGCCCATCACCGGAATATCGGCTCGTGTAATTGCTTCAATAGTCGTAGCAACGGTCGTTCCGCCTTCGAGTTTGACGCACTGTGCACCAGCCTTCATGAGAACCACAGAGCTCTCAATGCCTTGGCCAGCACTCACCTGGTAACTACCAAAGGGCAGATCGCCAACGACTAATGCTTTTGGCTGGGCACGACGCACGAGCGCGGTGTGGTACGCCATCTCACTTAGTGTCACAGGAATGGTGTTGTGGTGCCCTTGCAGTACCGTGGCAACTGAGTCGCCAACGAGAATGGCATCAACGCCTGCATCGTCAATAATTCTGGCGAACGTTGAGTCGTAGGCTGTGACCATTACGATTTTTTCCCCCGCAGACTTCATGAGTTGAAGCATGGGGACTGTGACAGGTTTGCGTGTAGGTGTTGTCATGGCTTTCCTCGAGAACTGGCGATTGAACGCTACTGCCACAGCGGCTTTTCAACTCTCCAAGGAACAGGATTTCCCCACGTGTCTTGGAATGTGACTTCATGTGGCGGTTGACGTTGGGCGACGCCCCACTTGCCTGTGGGGTATCCGAGAGTGATCATGGCCATGGGAACCCATACCCCGGGTTCAGGGGCACCAAGTAATTCAAGTACCTGCTGCGTGTGGTTCTTGAAAAGCAAGGTGGTCAAAGAGGTGCCAATTCCTTCGGCTGTAGCAGCCAGTTGGAGGCTCCATAAGGCGGGGTAGATAGAACTTTCACCGTTTGGCTTTCCCCAGGCAAAAAGCAGGGTGGGTACGTTGTGCAAGTTATCGGCCAACCATTCGGCAGATGCGTTTGTCTTTTTGGCCTGTATAACTTCCGGATCAGTTGGGTCACCATCTTTGATGAGATCCATGACCGCTTTGTACTTGGTTGCATTCAAGTCGGTGAGACCTTCGCGGTACATCTTTTGTAGTGCGATGCGTTTGGCTGGGTCTGAGACAAGCAGAAACCGCCAACTTTGTGTGTTGCCACCAGATGGTGCACGTACAGCAGCATCAAGGAGTTTCGCGAGAACTTCATCGGGTATCGGATCTGGCTTCACTCGACGCATTGCGCGGGTGGTGTACAAAGCTTGAGAAAGTTCCATATGAGAAGTTTATGGTGTTACTGAGCAGTATTTCTTCCTCGGGCCATTTCAAATATTGCTTCGTTCCCAAGTCGCCACCGAACAGTCAGCGCGCATCGTGCAATTTTCCATGTTTTGCCCTCGCGTACCAATTCGTTGGTGTAATGGCCACCAAGCTCACACCAGTTCATTTCGCCCGCGTGCCCTAACTGGCTCATGGTCTCGGGGGAGAACCAGTGTTGAGCCCTCAGTTCTGTAATGCATGTAGCGCTCGACTTTTTTAATTTACTAATGACATGGTTTGTCATTTGATGAGCGGTGGCATCAAATTTTCCGTTCAAGGACTCCACATTTATGCGCCATTGTTTTGCCGTGAGAGCTGTGGCTGGTTTGCCAGAGAAAGATGAAAAGTCAAATTCGCATTCATCGGTGAAACAGGTTTCATAAAGATCCCATTGGCGGTGGTCGATACCCATTGCATATTTATAACTCACTTGAATGATGTCATAGCGGGCAGACAACTTCTGAGATTTTTCATTTTTCATAGTCGTTTACTCTTTCCTTGCTGAGCCAACACAAGGTGTTGCTAATGAGTTTGCGGTAGT
>CAMBPP010000022.1 GCA_945869715.1 Bifidobacterium breve | reverse complement strand
CTCGCGATCATTGCTTTCGCTGCATATTTAATTCCATAAAAAACACTGTTCAGCAAAACACCAATTGTGCGACTCCACTCATCACCAGAAATGTCAACGATGGGTCCGATAGCGCCAAGAATTCCTGCGTTGTTCACCATGCAATCAATGTGGCCAAAATGAGCAACAGCTGCATCAACTGTTGCTTTCACGTCATTCTCGCTCGCAACATCAGCCTGAATAAAGATTGCCTTGTCTCCAAATTGAGTAGTGAAATTGGCACCCACTTCTCGCTGTATATCGGATATGACACAACGTGCACCCTCTGCAATAAACCGCTCCACCATTCCGGCACCAATTCCACGTGCACCACCAGTGATGACTGCTACTTTTCCTTCAAGACGACCGGCCATGTTGGTTCCTTTGCATAGGGCAATTACTGCACTTTGAAGAAACGGTAGCCGTCAGGTGCATGAAGTAGATAAGTTGGAGACATGTCCTCTAAGCCATCAGTTTCCATTCCAACAACTAACCCACCTGCTGACCTCGTCATGGAAGACCTCACTGTGGGTACTGGCAAGGAAGCCACAAAAGGCACCACGGTAGAAGTGCACTATGTAGGCGTTGCGTGGAGCACCGGCAAGCAATTCGATGCAAGCTGGGACCGCAATGAAGCCTTTGAGTTTCGCCTTGGCGCAGGCCAAGTAATTGCTGGTTGGGACCAAGGAGTTGCGGGTATGAAAGTAGGGGGTCGTCGTTCGCTCACTATTCCTGCGCATTTGGGCTATGGCAATCAGGGCGCTGGCGGAGTCATTAAAGGTGGCGAAACTCTCGTTTTCATTGTTGATCTGCTGAACGTCAACTAATTTCTTGAGGTAGGGTTGCCCTACGAAATAGATGCGCACCAGCGCGTCGCTTCAATGTGCTGTAAGTGTCATATTGAAGGTAATCGAGACTTACATATGGTGACTTATGAATATCCTCGTAGTGGGAGCAGGAGGTGTAGGAGCCTCAATGGCTTCTATCGCCGAGACCAGGTCGTTCTTTACGTCTTTCGTATTGGCTGACATCACGAAGGCCCGCGCAGAAGAGGCCATTGCTGAACTCGATGACCCCGGAAGATTCATAGCCGAACAGGTTGATGCGCGTAATGAAGCAGACCTTGTGGCCCTCATTCAACGTGTAAAAGCCGACATTGTTATTAATGCCTGCGACCCGCGATTGAACGACCCTATTTTTAATGCGGCGTATACAGCTGGTTGCAGCTATATCGACATGGCGATGAACCTGAGCACGCCGCACCCCACAAACCCATATGAAGAAGTGGGAACCCCGCTTGGAGCAAATCAAATTGCTTCCGATGAAAAGTGGCGCGAGCGTGGCATCTTGGCATTGGTGGGAATGGGTGTAGAGCCAGGGCTCAGCGATATTTTTGCGCGTTACGCAGCCGATCACTTATTTGACACCATCGATGAAATTGGCGTGCGTGACGGCTCCAACTTGTCGATTGACGGTTTAGATTTTGCACCTACGTTTTCTATTTGGACCACCATAGAAGAATGTTTGAATCCACCTATTGTGTGGGACTCCACGCGTGGTTTGTATACAACCGACTGTTTTAGTGAGCCCGAGGTGTTTCACTTTCCGGCAGGCATTGGCCCCATTGAGTGTGTGAACGTTGAGCACGAAGAAGTGATTCTTGTTCCACGTGAAGTCGACTGCAATCGAGTGACCTTCAAATATGGACTTGGTGCTGAATTCATCGACTGGCTCAAAACGTTTGCCTACTTAGGTCTCGACAGTACGGAAAAAATTCGCGTCGGCGACGTAAGCGTTTCTCCGCGCGATGTTTTGGCGTCAGTATTGCCAAACCCTGCAAAATTGGGCCACCTGATGCATGGCAAAACCTGTGCAGGCACATGGGTGCGCGGTACCTACGACGGAGCCCCAAGAGAGGTATATCTGTACCACGTTGCCGATAACGAGATCACCATGCGCGAATGGGGTTCGCAAGCAGTGTTGTGGCAAACAGCGGTGTGCCCCGTTGTTGCCATGGAATTGCTGTGCAACGGAAGTTGGAAGGCCACAGGCGTTCGTGGCCCGGAAGCTTTTGATGCGGTGCCATTTTTGAACCTATTAGGTGACTACAGCACGCATCACGGCATGGTGGAAATGGGTCCTGGCCTGTGGCCAAGCCCAAAACCCACCGGGCAGCCAGGCTGGGATCGACCTGTCCGACGCGCTGTAGTGCCTAGTTGAAGCCTATTGTTTAAGGTATGACAGCTACAGAAGCACGTTTTCGTCAAGCACCTGGAATTTCTTACCAGCAAATTCTTGATACCGATAGCCACGAAGTGCCAGAAGTTTTACGCCTAGAGTCATCCCCGTATTTGGGTTCGGCCGACGTCGATATTCAGCGCTTCATTTCGCGTGAGTGGCATGAGATGGAACGTGACCTCATGTGGAGCAAAGTGTGGCAGTTCGCTTGCCGCGAAGAGCACATCCCCAACGATGGCGATTACATCGTCTATGAAATTTGCAATAAGTCGTACATTGTTATTCGTCAGGCTGATGGATCCATCAAATCTTTTGTCAATGCATGCTTGCATCGTGGACGCCAACTCAAACAATACGACGGCAAATGCAGTGAGATTCGTTGTTCATTTCACGGTTTTACTTGGGCAACAGAAGGCCACCTCACCGAAATTCCCGCCGGATGGGATTTCGAACATGTCACCCCAAGTGAGTTTTCTTTGCCAGAAGTGCAAGTGGGGTCGTGGGCAGGCTTCGTTTTCATTAACCCTGACCCGCGTGCACAGTCATTCGAAAGTTTTCTTGGAGAATTGCCGCAACATTTTGAACGCTGGGATCTCGGTGGACGCTATGTTCAGGCACATGTTGCTAAAAAATTAAATTGCAACTGGAAAATTGCACAAGAGGCATTCAGCGAGGCGTATCACGTCAACGCAACTCATCCTCAGATTCTTGGGTACCTTGCAGATACCAGTAGTCAAGTTGATGTGTGGGGAAATTTCAGTCGGGTGATTACCCCAGGTGGAATGCAAAGCCCACTATTAAATTACACCGTTGACGAAAACGACATCATGCGCATCATGATGGATGTTCGTGTTGATGAAGAATCTGCAGTTGTTGTTCCTGAAGGAAAAACTGCCCGAGAAGTAGCTGCCGTTGCTACACGCGATCGCTGGCGCCCCATTGTTGGTGACGCAGTAGATGACTGGTGCGATGGTGAGTATCTTGATGCAATTGACTACACGTTGTTCCCTAACTTCCACCCATGGGGTGCGTATAACCGCATTGTGTACCGATTCCGCCCATTAGGTGACAACCATCGCCAATCCCTCATGGAGTGCTTCTTCATGTCGCCATTTTCTGGTGAGCGCCCTGACCCAGTGGAAATGCATCTGCTCGATTTTGATGAGTCATGGTCAAGTGCTGAGGAACTAGGAAACCTTGGAAAAGTATTCGATCAAGATGTTTTCAATATGGAACGTGTGCAAATCGGTCTGGAAACCACTGTGAAACCAGGAGTAACTTTGGCGAACTACCAAGAATCAAAAGTGCGTTGGTTCCACAACATGCTCGATCGATACTTGGGGGTTTAGGAAATGAATGGCTTAAAACATCCAGTATCGAAGTTTATCTACGAAAAAGATGCTGATGGAAACATCAAAGTCACCGACGGAAATCGTTGGGGTCTATTTCGGCTAGACGGGAAATGGATTGCAGGGGAAATTTTTGAGTGTGATCCACAAATGTGCGGCTGGGTAAGTGGCCCGCGTTATGCGAACCATCGCCTCGATACCTCTGCCGATAAGCACTAGTTCTGGTTGCTAAATACTTTAAAAAGTATCAAGCAACGCAATGCAGTCGAGATCGCCAATGGCGGTGCTTGAGCGCGTCACCATTGCGGTCATGAACGCTTTTCCGCGCTCATTTGACGGGTCTAGTGTTCCGGCAATAACGGTGGCATACAGCCACAGGTACATCACTGCGGAGCGATATTCATCCCATGCTTGTTCTGCGGTGTAGTTTTTCACTCCATTTTTGAGAAGCTCGTTATGCCACATTGCAACAAGTGCTCGCTCATTGTCGCGGCGATCGGTGACGCTCATATTGTGGCTGAGCAAGTATGCAAGGTCTTGTACACCTTTGGAACGCAATGTACCTTGCCAGTCGAGAACAGCCATAGGCGCGTGGTCGGGCTCAACGCCAAACATAAGGTTGTCCATGCGCCAGTCGCCATGCACCAACGTGTGTGGGTGAGAAACAATCCATGCTTGCATTTTGGGAACCGTTGTGAGGAACTTGTCTTTGTTGTTCTTCAACTCGGGGCTAATGACATCACCAAAAATGGCAACCATTGCATCCCAACCCGCTATAGCGCCTTGCAGTAATGCATCGGAGTGGACACTCGGATAGTGATAAGGAACAAATTCAAATTCATCGGACTCAACTTTTTCCCAAAATGCTGAGTGGAGCTTGCCCATTTCCATAATCGACATCTCTGCTTGCTTCACACTGCAGCCTTCCACTTGGTCGCCAAGAGCGTAATCAGAAAGGTCTTCCATCACCATGATGAACGATGAAGCAGAAGTGGTGTGCGCGAAATACAACTTGGGAAGACGTAAACCGGCTTTTGGCCCAAGTAACTGACAAAAACGCACTTCACGTTCATACACATTGAACGTGGTGGCCACAGCCAAGTTGCCCTCTACTTCTGTGGGGTATTTCACCACAACTGACTTCGGTGCATTTCCAGCATCACCCGAATATGTAGGCGTGATGACTTCAATAAGACCGAGCATTCCCACACCAACGCCGACGGGGCGTCGAGTAATGCTCACAATTCCTGCACTTGCCGGCATGGTGTTGCTCGACTTCAGTGCCGCCGCTAACCAGTCGGTAGTGATTTCATCGGGGCGTAGTGGGTAGCTATTTGCTTCAATTGTCATAGAACAAAAATAGCATTTCCCACGGCAGGAAAAAACCAAACCAAAGTTGTACTTACCGATAGATACGGAAAAACTCGGCCACATCGTTGGCAACGAGTTCTGGTTCTTCTGCTGCTGCGAAGTGTCCGCCCGCTGGCATGCGGGTCCAGCGTTGAATGTTGGCAACACGTTCTGCTGCACGGCGCGGAAGAAAAATAAGATCGCCAGGGAATACAGCCATAGCGGTGGGCGCCTCCATAGTGGGCGTGCGGTTGTGCTCGGGTTGCCATGGTTCATTTGTGCGGCCGTAATACATGCGACACGAACTGCCAAATGTTTCAGTGAACCAATAGATGCTGACCAATGTTGCAAGTTCTTCCATGGTGAATGCACGCTCGACATCGCGGTGCCCACTTGCATCGGCCGAGTCACTCCACAGGCGTCGACGCTCAATGAGCCACGCAGCCATGCCTGCAGGGGAGTCGTGCATTGCATAGGCAAGAGTTTCTGGCTCAATTCCTTGCACGGTGTAATGGCTTGTTGCTGTAGCCATACGTGTTTTCATGAGTTCCGGATAATGCTTTTCTTCTTCGTCGTAATCGCTTGCTGTGATATCGGCTCGATTCAGACCAAAAAACATGGGCAAGGTGATGTGTGCACCATGCAGTGAAGATGCGTGAGCGTGTGCAAGTTCGGCAGTAACAATGGCACCCCAGTCGCCACCGTGTGCGCAGTACGCGGGGTAGCCAAGAACTTCAGTCATGAGTTTGTTCCACAAGTGTGCAACATCACGCGTAGAGAGGTGACCCACAGGAAACGGAGATGAATAACCAAAACCAGGCAGCGATGGGACGACAACGTCAAAGGAATCGAGAGGTGAACCACCAAATGATTCGGGGTGTGCAAGTTGCTGCGCTACATCGCGGTAATCCCAATAGCTCCAAGGCCACCCATGAGTAGTGATGATGGGAAGTGGCGCTGGTCCGCTTCCTTTCAGGTGCACAAAGTGCAATGGAATGCCATCAATTTCGACCCGATAGTTGGGGAGCGCATTCATTTTCGCGACTTGCTTTTCCCAGCTAAATTCATGGCGCCAATAGTGCAAGAACGATTGAAACCATTCTTGCTGCATGCCGTATTTCCATTGTTCATTTGCCACACCAAGTGGAAATCGCGTGTTGTCGAGTCGGCGATGCAGATCTGCGACAGCTTCAGCACTATGTGGAATGGTAAATGGTTGCGCAATAGGTGGCATGAGCTACTTCTTTTTTTCTCGACCGCCGTACTGGTAACTGCGTTCCGTACGACCACCGGCAACAAGAATGTTTTGGCCAGTGACCCACGATGATGCTGGCGATGCAAGATACAAAACTGCTGCACCAATATCGTCGGGAGTTCCCAAGCGACGTAGCGGAATAGTTGAAGCAATGGCATCGAGGTCGGCCGCAATACCGAGAACCTCTAAAAATGCTTCAGTGGCAATTGGCCCAGGTGAAACGGTATTCACACGAATATCACGCTCAGCGAGTTCGAGGGCAAGAGTAAGGGTGAGGTTAATCATTCCTGCTTTAGAAGCTGCATAGGGGCCAGTCATTGGCGAACCACGCATACCGGCACCAGATGCAATGTTGATGATGACTCCACCATTTGGCATATTTGCTGCTGCGGCTTTTGCACCCTGAAATGCGGAAGTGAGATTCAGTTCGAGTTGGTTGCGAAAAACTTCATCGGGCGTATCAATTAATAGACGAGTTGTTTTTTCATCGGAACCACCAACGTTGTTGACCCATACATCGAGGCGACCAAATTCTTTAATTGTCGCTGCGGCAATGTTTTCAGAAAAATCACGAATGTCACCAGCGACGGTCAGGGCGCGTTGGCCGCGTTCACGAACACCTGCCGCCGTTTCGTCAAGATCACTTTGGCGACGCGAGTTCAGAACAACATCGCAGCCAGCATCGGCGAGTGCCCATGCAATTCCGCGACCAATACCTTGGCCGGATCCGGTGACTACAGCTACTTTGCCGTCCAGGCGAAATGTGTCGAGAATGCTCATGGCATGACAATAGTGGCGTTGGTGAAGTGGTTGGGCAGGCGGAGTTCAGAAAAGAACTACGCTCTGCGAACAGGGATATTTCATAAGGAGCACACATGGCCGGTGTATTAGGAAACTTGCAAGGAAAAACCGCAGTCATTACTGGTGGTGCGTCGGGAATTGGTCTAGCAATGGCCCAGCGCTTTGGCGCAGAGGGCATGAACGTAGTGATTGCCGATGTTGAACAAGGCGCACTCGATGCCGCAAGCGATTTGTTGAACGATGCAGGTATTGCGTGTGCTGCAATGCGATGCGATGTGTCCGATCGTCATGCTGTTGAGGCACTTGCCGATTTCTCTTATGAAGAGTTTGGTGCTGTTCATATTTTGTGCAACAACGCAGGCGTCGTGCATCGCGACCTCACATGGGAAGCATCAATTGAATCGTGGGAGTGGGTGCTTGGTGTTGACCTCTGGGGCCCCATTTATGGCGTGCACTCTTTTGTGCCGCGCATGCTCGCTTCTGGTGAACCTGGCCATGTTGTGAACACCGCTTCAACAGCAGGCATTTTGGCGTTCCCCAGCATTGCTTCCTACGACGTCGCAAAACAGGGAGTAGTTGCGTTATCGGAAGCACTTCTTGCCGATGCCATGGCGGCCAATGTGCCGTTGCGCGCTTCGGTGCTGTGCCCCGGAGTCGTGCGCACAAAAATTGGTTTCAGCGAACGTAACCGCCCGGGAGGTGTGAAGGGGGAAGCCTTTGGTACCCAAGGTCTCACAACTGCAACCGAAGCGATTGACCCCGAAGATGTTGCCGAACAAGTGCTTGAGGCCATTAACAACGGAACCTTTTGGATTATGACCCACCCGCGCTATGTGGAGTTAGTGAAGGAACGTGCAGAAGGCATGCTGACGGGTGGCATACCGCCCATTCCACGACCCATTTAGGCCAACTGACGGCAAATTAACGATTTCCTCAGTTCTCATAGTGTGACTCAGGCCTCACCTCAGGTAGTTTTTCACGAGTACAAAAGTGAACTGACGGTAAACGCCGCCAGGGCCAAAGGGAGACACTGTGTTAGCTGACAAATGGATTATCGACCGCACACCAACGAAGCGCTTTCCTAGTTACACCCGCGGAAACGCTGCCGACGTTCTCGCCGACCCAGTAAGCCCATTGGGGTGGAGTTTGTGCTGGGAAAAAGGTGTGGTGCTCGGGTGTGTCGTCGGCTTTGTTACTTTCGGCGTTTTTGAACACGAAGATTACGGTACTCCGCCAGAAACATTCGGACTCTTCGGTGGCTACTTCTATAACTCACTCATGCAGGCTCGCCTCATGGGTGTGCGTATGCCAGGTGCCAGCCCAGAGGCTATTGACGCGGCGTATTTCGATGCAAACCCCGATGTGCCACCGTACGTTGCAGAGCCATGGCACGAAAGCGCTGTTCATGAAGCGAGGCTTGGCGAAACCATGGCCTATGTCATGGGCTCCACGGTGCATCCACCGGTAGAGGAACAAAAAATTCTCGCCATAAAAATTCGTGCAGAGCGACCCGACCTTTCCACATTGAGTGATGTGGAACTTGTTGCACGTGCACGCAGTATGGCCCCTATTCAAGTAGTCATGTTCGAACAACACGTGTGGTCATCGCTTGGCGCTTCACTCGGGCCAGGAGCCGTGCAAGCAATTACTGCAGCCATCGGTCGCCCAGAAGACGGCGTGCGTCTGATTGGTGCTGTTGGCGACGTTGACTCTGCGCTCATTGCTATTGACTTGTGGGACCTTTCGCGCACCATTCGCTCGACACCTGAGATCACCGCAGCATTCGATGCCGGCTTCGACGGTTGGCAAGGCCGCATTGCCGGCACTGAATTTGAAAAGGCGTTGAACGCTTTCATGTTGAAGCATGGTTCGCGTGGGCCAAATGAGTGGGACCCTGCCGCACATAGCTATGAAACAAACCCACGTTTAGCATTTGCGCAACTCGATCGCTTGCGTCATCAAAGTGATGGTTCCGACCCTCGTGCTGCAAGCAAGCGCAACGGTGCAGAACGCGCGCGTTTGTTTACGGAAATTTCCGAAGCACTTGCTGGCGATACTGAAACAGCAGGAATGTTTGCTGCTGGTTATGCATCGGCTGCTGGTTGGCAACAAGCACGTGAGCGTTGCAAGACCAACAATATTGCTGTTATCCATGAGGTACGGGTAGTGATGGTTGAACTCGGCCGCAGGCACGCCGCTGCAGGGAATATTGCCAAAGAAACCGATATTTTTATGCTGCTTGAGGCAGAACTCGATGCGTTCCTAGCAAACCCGTCGTCGTTTAAAGCACAGCTCAGCGAACGTGCTCTAGACCATGCAGAACTTGCCACGTTAGAGCCACCATTTATTGTCAATGGTTCTGTTCCACCTTTGTCGCAGTGGAAGCGCCGTGGCGCAGGCAATTACGAAATAGTCAAAGTGGGAGACGTGCTTACCGGAGCTGCCTGTTCAGCAGGTGTTTACACCGGTAAGGCACGCATCATTCTTGACCCATTTGATCCTTCGGGGCTCGATGCCGACGATATTTTGGTCACGCTCAACACCGACCCATCGTGGACACCGTTGTTCCTGGCCGCTGGTGCCGTAGTGGTGAACCTTGGTGCAGTTGGTTCACATGCCAGCATCGTTAGTCGTGAACTGGGCATTCCTTGCGTGGCATCAGTAACCGATGCAACGTATCGCATTCCCGATGGCGCCACCATTACGGTCGACGGAGCTGCGGGCACAATCACTATTGTTGCGTTGCCTTAGGGCAGGGCAGGTTTAGTTCTCTAAAACATTGGCGAGGAACTTTTTCGTGCGTTCCTCACGTGGTTCATTAATGACCTGAGAAGGTTTTCCTTCTTCAACAATGACGCCACCATCCATGAAAATAACTCGGTCGGCAACGTTGCGAGCAAAGCCCATTTCATGGGTCACTACCAACATGGTCATTCCTTCTTCGGCGAGTTCGCGCATCACACCAAGCACATCGCCAACAAGTTCTGGGTCAAGCGCACTTGTCGCTTCATCGAACAACATCACGCTCGGCTCCATAGCAAGAGCGCGGGCAATGGCAACACGTTGCTGTTGCCCACCCGAAAGTTGTGCAGGGTATGCAGACGCTTTGTCGGCAAGACCAACACGATTGAGCAACACATCTGCTCGTGCATTGGCCTCGGTACTTTTCATCTTCAGCACTTTGCGGAGGGAAATAGTGACGTTGTCGCGTACGGACAGATGAGAAAACAAATTGAATTGCTGAAACACCATGCCTGTGGCGCGCCGAGCTTTATCGATATCGCAGTCGCGATGGGTGAGTTCAACACCTGCAACAAATACTTGGCCGCCTGTTGGCTGCTCGAGCAAGTTAACGCAACGCAATAGGGTGCTTTTTCCTGAGCCCGATGGCCCAATGATGCATAACACTTCGCCCTTGGCAACTGACAGGTCAATTCCACGCAGCACATGATTGTTGCCAAAACTTTTATGCAGTTGACGAAGTTCTACAAGAGGTTCACTCATCGCCGGCCTACTTTTGAACGTCGTTCCATCCAGGCAGCTAATTGCGTGAGCGGAATAGTGAGAGCTAAATACACAAGGCCAGCAACAACTAATGGTGTGGCATTTGCGGAATCGTTCACTCCGTTACGACCAAAGCGTGCAAGGTCGAGCGTGCGTTCTGTAACACCGAGAACGGAAATGAGCGACGTGTCTTTAATGAGCAAAACAAATTCGTTGGTGAGTGGTGGAACAATAATGCGAAATGCCTGAGGAATAATGACGGTCACCATGGCTCGTGTGTACGACATGCCAAGCGAACGGGCTGCTTCCATTTGGCCACGGGGGACTGCCTCAATTCCGGCGCGTACGGTTTCGGCAATGTATGCCCCTGCAACAAGTGCAAGTGGTACTGCGCCTTGCAGGTAAGGGTTTGGCCAGCTCCACCCAGTGGCGATGGGAATACCAAAGCCGAGAATGAGAAGTGTGACAAGAAGTGGAACGCCGCGGAGAATTTCAATGTAGCTGGCCGCAAACCAGCGGTAGGGCTTGCTTTTGGAGAGGCGCATAATGGCCAGTAACAAACCCAGCGATAAGCCACCAATGAATCCGAAAATGGTGAAAATAATGGTGTTACGAAGTGCGCTGGTGAGAATGTCGGGGAACTGTTTTTTAACTACGTCCCATTTGAAAAGTGCGCCACCAAGCGCGCCCCAATCGACAGAAACAATGAGCAACGCCAACGCTGCAATGGTGAGGGCATAAATGCCGCCCCGTACCAGTCGCAAGCGTTGGCGCCGACTCATATTCATGTTGTGTAAAAGGTAAAAACCTTTGTATTAACCCTTTGCGCCGAAGTACTTCGCAAAAATAGTGTCGTATTCACCAGAGTCTTTCGCAGCTGCTAGGCCACTGTTCACTGCAGCAGTAAGTGTTGTGTTGTCTTGAGCGAGTGCAAAACCGTATTGCTCACCTGTAGCAAATGTTGCGGTAAGAGCAAACTTGGTTGGCTCTTTTACCTGACGAGCGCCATTCACAGGAAGGTCTTGCAAGATTGCATCAACTTGCTTACCTTCGAGTGCAAGAAACATTGCTGCTGGTTCATCAAATGACTTCACTGTGGAGTCTTTTGCATTTTCTTTAGCGTAGGTTTCGCCGGTGGTGCCGGTTTGCACTGCAATTGTTTTACCTGCAAGTGATGCAATGTCAACAAGTGTTGCCTTGTCGTCTGTGCGAACAAGAAGTGACTGGTCGGCATCAAAGTATGGGTCAGAGAACAAGGCATTCGCAGAACGCTCTTCAGTGATGGTCATAGCTGATGCAACAAGGTCACAGGTTTTTGCTTTTGGAGCAAGCCAGATGCCGTCGAATGGTTGAACTGTTACTTCCAACGACAAGCCGCCAATGTTGGTGGCAATAACTTTCATGAGGTCCATGTCGAAGCCGGTCCATTCTTTGGTGGTTTCGTCTTGGAATTCAAATGGCTCATATGGAGCATCGGTGCAGACAGTGACGGCACCATCTTTGATGAGCCCTAATGCTGTGATGTCAATTTTTGCCGAGGCAGAATCATCTGCCATGGTGTCGTCGGTCATTACCTCTGCTGAGGTGTCGACCGGGGCTTCGTCAGTTGTGGTGTCACTATCGCTGCCGCAGGCAACGAGAAAGAGACTAAGTGCCACTACTGGGATAGCGAGGCGTTGAATACGACGCATGTTTTCTCCTTGATGTATTGATGTAGTCCACAGAATGTTGATTTCATGAACTTATGGGATGATACGACGCTAGCCGATGGCATAGGCGTGTAGTAGCGGTCGGTACTCTTCATGTATGGCTAGCTCGTGGGAACAACTGTCACAGGGTGTGAGGCTGCCCTATTCGCCCGATCTGGTGGTGCCAGAACTCCATGAAATAGAGCTTGATGTTCCACAACCAGCGCCGGTTGGCGATGTGGAAACTGCGGTCGCGCAGGCGGTGAAAGATCGCTTTGCGTCCGTCGAACTGCAGGGGAAAACCGTTGCAGTAGGAGCAGGAAGCAGAGGTCTCACTGGGAGAGTAGAAACCTTGCGAGGAGCAATTGCGGGTTTACGCGAACTTGGTGCACTTCCGTTTGTTGTGCCTGCAATGGGTAGCCACGCTGGCGGCACCGCAGACGGTCAAAAAAAATTACTTGCCACATTGGGCGTAACCGAAGCAAGTATTGGCTGCGACATTCGCTCATCAATGAAAACACTCGAGGTAGTGCGCACTGCTGCTGGCACCCCCGTGTATTTAGATGAGCATGCTGCAGGTGCTCATTACATCTTGCCTGTGAACCGAGTGAAGCCACACACCTGTTTCAAAGGACCCATAGAAAGTGGCTGCACAAAAATGGTGGTGGTGGGTTTTGGTAAACAGCCAGGAGCAGCACTTATTCATTCATGTGGCCCAGAGCAAATGGCCGTGCGATTGTTAGACGGCATTTCTGCTTTGCGTTCAACAGGTCGACTTTTGGGCGGTGTTGCAACGGTTGAGTCGTGTGCTGGAGCAGTTGTTCGCTTGGAAGCATTGTCGAGCGATGAAGTGGGCGGAGAAGTAGAACGAGACCTCACCGCGTATGCGCGTTCACTTGTGCCGCAGTTGCCCTTCACCAATATTGATGTGCTTATTGTGGAACGTGGTGGAAAAGATATTTCTGGAACCACCATCGACCCCAACGTGAGTGGGCGATTCTGGGTGCATGGGCTCAGTGATTTTCCAGATCCGCCAGCAACAATTGTGTTGTTAAGCGTGACGGAAGCATCGGGTGGAAATGTGTTGGGTATCGGTCTCGCCGACTTCATTCCTGCCTCTGTAGCGAATGCCATCGACTGGGAAAAGACGTATCTCAACTGTTTTACTGCAGGTCCTTCAGGTGTGCGCCGTGGCAGGCTTCCTATGGTGCTGCCCGATGAAGAGTCGTGTATAAAAGCCGCACTCTCCATGTGCGGCAAAGCCATTCATGAAGAAAAGCGAGTGGTGCGTATTCGCTCAACGCTGCATCTTGAAACATGTTGGGTGAGCGACGCCGTACTCGCACAGCGTTAATTTATGAGCGAAACGCTTCTAGTTCGTACATAGGAATATTGCTCTGTCGTGATTGCCATAGCCCCGCACCCACCTGAACAAAGTACGGTGCAAGTTCTTTGCGATACCAAGCACCAGCGCGATGGTGCACATTTATATCGGTAGCTGCTGCATCAACTACATCTTCAAAGTCACTTTTTGTTGGTATTTCTAGGTACATAAAGTGCTTTGTTGCTCTGCCTAAATTCACCACTGCCTGCCGTACTTCTGCATTGCTGGGGTATTGCAATACGCCATGGCAAATAACGAGGTCGTACGCCCGTGGTGGAGACCATGCACTGATATCACGGCGCTGATGGCCATATGTTGTACATGCATGTTCGCTGATGTCGGTGGAAAGAACCTTTACCTTTGGGTGCTGAGTGCGATACCAATTGCTCCAAAAACCAGGACCCGCACCAACATCGAGAACACTACGAATGGGTAAGCCCCACCAGGCGCACAAAGAGTGGACACCCTGGGCAAGGTGGGTAATTTTCTCGGCATCATGTACGCCCGTCTTTCCGTAGAAGCGTTGGTAGTACGTGTTGTCGAATTGGATATTCTGCGGCATCGCCTAGTCCTATCAGAAGACCTACAGTGTTTCCATGCGATACGGAGCAGTATTTCCTACAACTGAAATGGGCAAAGACCCCGGAGCAATACGGGCTTGGGTGGCCGCAGTAGAAGATCTTGGTTTTGAGCGCATTGTTGCCTATGACCATGTTGTTGGTGCAGTGCACGCCGATCGTGACCCAAAACTATGGGGCCCGTACACCGAACAAGATGAGTTTCATGAACCGTTGGTTCTGTTTAGCTACATCGCAGCCATCACCACCGACATAGAACTTGTCACTGGTGTACTTATTCTTCCCCAACGACAAGCGGTATTAGTTGCCAAACAAGCAGCCGACCTCGACCTTCTCAGCGGTGGACGTTTGGTGCTCGGCGTGGGAACCGGTTGGAACTACGTCGAATACGAAGCGTTGAATACCGAATTTCGTAACCGTGCAAAACGCATGGAAGAACAAGTTGAATTGATGCGCCAGTTATGGACATCACCAGTGAACGACTTTTCAGGCAAATATCACCGTGTTGACCGCGGTGGAATTGTTCCGTTGCCCAATCGTCAAATTCCTGTTTGGTTTGGTGGCAGCGCAGAGGCTTCCGTTCGCCGCGCTGCGCGCATGGGTGACGGTTATATTTTTGGCAACACTGGCGAACGCATTCAAAATGCTCTTGTCATTTTGCGTGAAGAACTTGCATTACAGGGTCGTGATGCCGCGAGTTTCCCGACCGATGCTGTGCTGCACTTACAACGCGGAGAAGAATTGTTGTCGCCCGAAGTTGCGGCATGGAAAGCATCGGGCACCACTTGGCTATCGCTCAGCACCATGGCAAACCGCATGTTGGCAGGCGACACGACCCCGGTCAACAAAGTGGATGCGCAAATTGCAATGCTCGACAACGCAATGAAATGGGTAAAAGCGCTTTAAAGAGGGTTAAACCGGAGCATCGCACTCACGCCGAACACCTTTTCGTTCGGGCAAGTGTTCCCACATGTCGGCAAGAAGATCATCACGCATGGCGCGGTGATCGCTGTTGTGCCACAAGTTGTGATGCTGAAGCGGGTCGTCAACCAAGTTGTACAGCTCTCCGTCGGTACCGTCGTGCAACGAACCGGGCAATGTTGCGGTGCATACCCACGAACCACGAGTAATGGTGCGCAATGAAACAATTTTGCCGAACAGAACACTGTCCCATTCGGTGAGAACACGCTCGTGTTTCAGTTCGATTGACTCTGCATCGTTCAGCGGGAGTCGCGCTGCTTCAACGTAGGCAGGTT
>CAMBPP010000021.1 GCA_945869715.1 Bifidobacterium breve | reverse complement strand
GCCCACGTTTGGACCTTTGGCTGAAGGCAACTCTGCAATTTCACCAGCAGTGATACCGATGTTGCATTTGCCTGGGCTAATGATTCCTGGGCAGTTTGGTCCGAGCAAACGTACTTTTGGATAATCGCGAAGAAGCGTATTGAATACCTTCGCTTCGTCTTGGGCAGGAATGCCCTCAGTAATGCACACGATGAAAGTGATGCCGGCTTTTGCTGCTTCCAGAATTGCTGCAGCGGCAGCCTTTGGTGGAACCGCAATAAATGAGGCATCGGCACCCGTTGCTTTTACAGCATCGGCGACAGAGTCGAAAACTGGAATGCCTTCAACGTCTTGCCCACCCTTACCTGGTGTCACTCCACCAACAACGTTGGTTCCGTAAGCACGGTTGCGTAAACCGTGAAATTTTCCTTGACCTCCGGTGAGTCCTTGAACAATCACCTTGGTGTTCTCGTTTACAAAAATGGCCATGGTGTTTTCTACTTTCCGTTCGCAAGTGCCACAGCAGCACGGGCCGCTTCAAGCATTGTTGGCTTACTCAATAATTTCGATTCTGGAATTCCTGCAGAAGCCAAAATTTCACGTCCTTCTTCGGCGTTGGTGCCATCAAGTCGAATCACAATTGGTGCGCGCAAGTCGACGCGCTTCATTGCTTCAACAATTCCCTTAGCAACTTCTTCGCCTCGTGTGATGCCACCAAAGATGTTGATGAAAATGCTCTTCACATCTTTGTCGAAGTTAATTACTTCAAGTGCTGCTGCCATTTGATCGGCATTTGCTCCACCACCAATATCGAGGAAGTTTGCTGCAGTGCCGCCTACTTGGTTCACAACGTCGAGCGTGCTCATTGCCAAGCCGGCACCGTTGGCGATGATGCCAACAGTTCCTGAAAGACCAATGTACTGCAAGCCTTTTTCACGAGCGAGTTGCTCACGATCGTCGAGTTCTTCAGTTGCGCTGTATTCGGCCCATTCTGGGTGACGATATTCAGCGTTTCCATCGAGGCTCACTTTTGCGTCAAGCGCATGCACTTCGCCAGTTGGCTTCAAAATAAGAGGGTTAATTTCTGCGAGGTCACAGTCGCCTGCAGTAAAGCAGTCGTACAACTGAACCAAAATCTTTGCCACGCCCTCAAGTGCCTTTGCAGGGATCTTTGCATTGACAGCTGCCTGACGGGCAACTTTTTCGCTGAGGCCATCTACAGGGTTGATATACAACTTCACAATTGCGTCGGGATCTTTTTCTGCTACTTCTTCAATTTCAACGCCACCTTGAGCAGACAACATTAAAAGATGCTTCTTCGCAGCACGGTCAAGCGAGAATGATGCGTAATACTCTTCGTCTATGTCGGACGCATGCTCTACCCAAATGCGCTTGACCACGTGGCCTTTGATATCCATTCCCAGAATATTTCCTGCATGCAAACGCACTTCGTCGGCGTTATTGGCCAACTTAATGCCGCCAGCTTTTCCGCGACCGCCTACTTGCACTTGAGCTTTCACTACAACTGGGTATTGCGATGCGTCGGCAACTTTCACTGCTTCGTCAACAGTGACTGCTACACCACCGGCTGATACGGGAATACCGAACTTGGCAAAATATTGTTTGCCTTGATATTCGAAGAGGTCCACTCTTACTCCTTATTATTAATTGAGATCTTGGTTGCAAAAATAACGCGTACTACTTGAGAAAATTATTGCGCTGCGTCGAGCGTCTCCTCTAGCCAAGCACAAATGGCTTTCAATGACGAGCCTGGTCCGAACACTTGGCCAACGCCTTGTTCTTTCAAAGTTCGTGCATCGGCATCGGGAATTACTCCACCACCGAAAATGAGAATGTCTCCGAGGTCACGCGCACGGAGTTCTTCCATAACGCGGGGAAACAATGTGAGATGAGCACCTGACAATAATGACAGCCCCACAGCATCGACATCTTCTTGCAGAGCCGTCTCTGCAATTTGCTCTGGGGTTTGGTGCAAACCCGTATAGATGACTTCGAATCCATGGTCTCGAAGGGCACGCGTAATGGTTTTTGCACCACGGTCGTGACCATCGAGGCCCGGTTTAGCTACGACAACTCGGTAAGGCCTCTTCACAAGAAAGAAACCCTACGCTGTTGTGGCATCTTCCTTCTAACCCGCCACACTGTGGGGGTGGCATCTTCTCGACTCAAGTCTCCCCTCGCAAGAGCTTTTGGCCCCGTTGGGGCAGGAATTGTCTTTTTTGCACTGCTCTTTTTGGCCTTATGGGGCGCAGCTTCCCTGATTTCCCGCAACCCCGAGAGCATCACCAACCTCGGCGCTCAAACCTTTCGCGTGGGCTCAGTCACTCAAGTTGCGAAAACTGTCACAGAGTCTGGCCCCGTTCTCTACCCCGACCTACGTGACCCCGATGGCAAGCGCAGTATTGTTCTCGATCACCAAGGTACCGACCCTGCTAAGGGTTGGCGGGTCTTCTACGCCTACCCAGCAGATCGCGATGAGACCTGTCTTGCCACGCAAGTAAAAGAGACGCGCACTTTCACCGATTGTTCGGGACGCAGTTTGCAACTCAGTGATTTGGCAACGCCACCAGATGTTCGGCCTCTTGTAGAGAACCGCACTACTTTATATATCGACTTGCGCGCTACGAAGTAGCAAGTACCGACACTAAACGGTCGGCAAAAATTTCTGTGTGCTCGCCCAACTTGCCACGGTGAAGCGCAAGGCCACCCACCACTTCTGCCCCACGTGATTCCAAAATACGAGTCATGGTGTCGAGGGTTTTTGCTGGGTTCAATGCAAAGGTGCAAAACGCAGCAACTTTTTTATCGCGCATTGCAGGAAGTTTTGCCAGTGCACCTGCACCCCATGGTGCTTGCCCAACAACAAAAAGGCCATGCACCCAAGTTCCTACTAACACAATGTCAGCACTTTGAATAGAGCCATGATCTGGTTTACGAACTGCTGACAACCCCGTGATGCTCCAGCCTGATTGTTGCAAATTTGCACCAATCATTTCAGCGGCCTTCCATGTATTTCCTGTCAAACTCTCTACAAGTAGTGCTGCCTTCATACCTTCACTCTACTTCTGGCACTCGTCTTGGCAAGACACTACTCCGGCTCAAAACTTAGAGTCTTTTCAACGGCGCCCAGGCGAGAGCCAGTATTTTCGTACCTTTGTCGCGAAAGCGAATAGTTACTTCTGCTTTTTCGCCGGCGCCCTTAATGTCGATGACGACGCCTTCACCAAATGTTGGATGCATAACATCTTCACCCACCTTGATATCGGACAAAACATTGGCATTGACTACTGGTGCAGCGGTGCGACCTGCAGCAATGGCCGCATCAACAACGCGATTCGTATGTTCGTCTGAAAATGAATTGCCATAGGTGCGATCACGACGGCTTGAACCGCCTGCACCAAATGAAGAAGTTCCGCCGGAAAAACTTTGCGCATTCGCATTGCCTTCAATGCGGAAAAGCTCATGAGGAATTTCTTCTAAGAAGCGTGATGGTGGGTTGTATTGAGTATTGCCATACAAACTACGGCTCCATGCATGTGAAACATTGAGCAGTTCACGAGCACGCGTAATGCCTACATATGCAAGGCGTCGCTCTTCTTCCATCTCTTCAGGCTCTGCGAGGCTTCGGCTATGCGGGAACACACCTTCTTCGAATCCTGCAAGATATACAACGGGAAATTCCAAGCCTTTTGCAGCATGCAGGGTCATAAGCATGACGCGGTTGTCGCCATCTATTTGGTCGGTATCGGCAACCAGTGCAACTTGTTCAAGAAAATCGTCTACGGAATCGAACTCTTCTGCAAAGCCAATGAGCTCAGCAAGGTTCTCTAATCGACCTGCGGACTCCACTGTGTCTTCGTTTTCTAGCTCTGTCATGTAACCCGAGCTTTTGAGAACTAACCGCAGTACTTCAGCAGGGCCTTCGCTTTGATGGTTGCCGGCTTCATCGAGCGATGCCAGAAATGCGGTAACACCTTTTAACGCTGCTCCTCCGACCGAAGCCGCAGCCGCATGATGAAGTGCAAAAGAAAACCCTTGGCCGTGATTGCGGGCATATGTATCGAGTTTGTCGACGCTGGTGTCGCCAATGCCACGCTTAGGAACATTGAGAACACGTTTCACATTGACTTCATCGGCCTCATTAATAGCAGCGCGCAAATATGCAAGAGCATCTTTCACTTCACGACGCTCGTAGAAACGAGTTCCTCCAATAATTTTGTAGGGAACACCAAAACGCATGAGCGACTCTTCAAGAATACGACTTTGCGCATTCGCACGATAGAAAATGGCCATTTCGCCCCATTGGCGCGCATCGGTTTCGTGTGCCTCATGAATTTGTTGCGCAATCCAGCGTGCTTCGTCGTGCTCATCATCGGCGTAATAACGCACGATGGGGTCACCTGCTCCGGAGTCACTCCACAAGTTCTTTGGTTTCCGCTCAATATTGTTGGCAATAACCGCATTGGCTGCATTTAAAATATTTTGTGTACTGCGGTAGTTCTGTGCCAACACCACAGTGGTGACATCAGGAAATGCTTCCTCAAACTGCATGATATTGCGAAAATCTGCACCTCGGAAACGATAAACCGATTGGTCGGTGTCACCCACAACGCAAACGTTATGATGCTTTGCACCAAGCATAAGAACAATTTCATTTTGGGAAATGTTGGTGTCTTGGTATTCGTCGATCAAAATGTGTTCAAATCGCTCTTGGTACATACCCAGCACATCGGGATGCTGCTTGAACAGTTGCACCGTATGCATGAGCAAATCGTCGAAGTCCATTGCCCCGGCGCGCTCTAAACGCAACTGATACTCAATGTAAACGTCGGCGTGCTTCGACTCGAGCATTCCGGTGAAGCGATCTTTCGCTCTACCTGGTGTGAGCAATTCGTTTTTCCACAAACTAATGCGTGCCTGAACACCGCGTGCTGGAAATCGCTTCACATCGAGCCCAAGATCGCGAATGACATAACTGACGAGACGCTGAGCATCTGACTGGTCGTAAATAGAAAACGTTTTAGGAAACCCTAAGAGATCGGCATGGGCCCGAAGAATGCGCACACATGCTGCGTGAAACGTCGATACCCACATTTGGCGTGCAACTGGACCAACCAACGCTTCCACGCGGTCGCGCATCTCACCGGCAGCTTTGTTGGTGAAGGTAATAGCAAGAACGCGCATGGGGTGAACACCACCCTCAATGAGCCATGCAATGCGCTGTGTTAATACTCGTGTTTTACCCGAACCAGCCCCAGCAACCACCAAGAGGGGCCCACCTCGGTGCACCACCGCATCGTATTGATCGGGGTTGAGAGAACCGAGGTCGAGCACTCCTAGAGGGTACGGGCGTTAATGCGAACTGGCAATTCACGTGGGCCGCGAATTTGACCAACGCTCCATTTCACTACTTCATCGGGCGCAAGTTCGAAATCGGGGAAGGCCGCAAGGAACTCTTCAACTGCAACGCGCAGTTCGAGTCGTGCCAAGTTAGAGCCCAAACAACGGTGAATACCGAGCCCAAATGCAGCATGGCGATTCACTTCGCGGTCAATGAGTACCTGGTCGGCATTCTCAAATTCTTCCGGATCACGGTTTGCTGCAGGGAACGGCAAAAGTACCCAGTCGTTTTGCTTCATTTCGTTTCCGTGAAAGTTGTAGTCATCTTTTACAACACGCGCCATGGTGACTGGTGCATATGCACGAAGAAACTCTTCAATCGCTGTTGGCATGAGAGCAGGGTTGTCGACCAAGCGACGACGGTCGACAGGGTTTGTTGCTAAGTGCCACAGGCTTGAGCCAATTGCGCTCCACGTTGTATCGATGCCAGCAATGAGTAGCAAAATGATGCTGCCACCAACGTGTTGGAGGCTGAGTGGTTGATCGTAAATTTTTGCATTCAACAAAAAGTTCGTGAGGTCATCACGTGGGTTGTCGATGTGATCTTGCACTTGCTTTGCAATGTATGAATCGAGCGCCATGAAAGCTTCAGCGCGTTTCCCAGGCTCCAAGTTGATGGCCTCCAAAACATCGTGCACGAAACCACGGAATACTGCACCATCTTCTGGCGGGAAGCCCAACATGCGAGCGATGACGTTGACCGGAATGTGCTGTGCAAATTGCGTAGCAGCATCAACCACATCGGCTGCTTTCATGTCGGCAATGAGTTCGCGACACAATAAGCGAATTTCTGGTTCCCACAGATCGATGGTTTTTGGAGAAAAAGCTGGCAACAAAATACGGCGCGCATCTTGATGAAATGGTGGGTCTGACGTAATGGGGGGTGCGCCACCAATGGGTGCAGGAATGGCGTCGGGAAGGTCGCTTGGCTTGACCGTTGCAACCACTACACCTCGACTCGAAAAGTGTTCAGTGTCGTAGGCAATTTCATGCACAAGGTCGTGTGTGACTGGCAGCCACGTGCCTCCATAACGCTCGGTGTGGGCGACAGGGCATGTGCCGCGTAATTCGCTCCAAATTTCGTGCGCATTTTCGTTATACGACGGGTCGGCGTGGTCGAAGTCAGTTTTCCAACTGGTGACTGGGCCGTAAATCGATTTTTCGTCAAGTGTTGTCATAAAAACTTTCTTTGCTATTCAACAATGCTGATGGCGTACTCGGGACAGTTAGCAACGGCCAGGCGTGCTTTTTCTGCAAGGTGCGGCTCAACGACCCCATCTCCAATTGCAAAAGCGTTGCCCATGTCATCGACATCAAAAAGTTCGGGGGCAATGGCATAGCATCGGTTGTGCCCTTGGCACTTCGATTGATCTACCTGTACTTTCATAAAATGTCCCCGACCCCTAGATACCTAAACACCTTATTACCCTTCGGTAGGTAAGTTACATTCCTTGTCAAAAACGAGAGCAAAAAGTTGTATGCCTGAAAAGAAAAACATGTTTGTACTTCTTCCCCCATCAGAAGGCAAAGCCCAAGGCGGTCTACCGAAAACGAAATGGGCTCCCTCTCAAGGGGTATTCGGCAAAACACTGGGGTCCTCTCGTCGGGCAATTACAGAACTACTCGTGGCGCATGACGGTGGCTCAGCGGCACTCCTCGGCGTATCGGGCAAACACCTTGAACGCGCCCAAGCGGCAAACTCGTCTCTTGCCGGCTCGCCCACTCTTGTTGCTTGCGAGCGCTACACCGGGGTGGTGTGGGGACATCTCGATCTACCTACTCTCACAACAGCTCAGCGGACCTTTGCCAGTGACCACATTGTCGTAGTGAGCGGTCTGCTTGGTGCGGTGCTGGGCACCGACCCCACCCCCGCCTACAAATTAAAAATGGGCGCCCGGCTTGCTGTCGGAAATGCTCCTGTGCAAACGCTGTCGAAGCTGTGGCGAGAGCCCGTCACAACGGCAATCAATAACTTGTGTGAAGGCCACATTGTCGTCGATGTATTGCCGCAAGACCATCGCGGAATATTCCTTCCCAACCAGGCGCAGTTACAGGGCTATATTTCGGTTGACCTTGTTATAAAATCGAACGGGAAAGCTGGCGGACACGATGCAAAAGCCGCCAAAGGGCTCCTTGTGCGCCATTTATTCGCCGCACCAAAAAGCCTGCGAAGTGTCGAAAATATTCTTGACCGCATTGCGAGTTTTTCCCATCAGCAATTTAAGGTTGTGACAAAAGTCAACTAGATTCCTCTCATGGAAAAACAGTTTGCAACCATCTGGGAATCTATTGCCGACTCCATTGGCGACTCTCCTGCCGTCACCCAAGGAACGGTGACACGCACCTGGACCGAATACGACCAGCGCGCCTCACGAATTGCAAGTGCACTTGTTGATGCTGGCCTCCAGCCACAAAGCAAAGTGGGTCTCTACCTCTATAACTCGAATGAGTACTTAGAGGCACAATTTGCCACGTTCAAATTTCGTGGTGTGCCCGTCAATGTGAACTATCGCTATCTCGACGAAGAGTTGCTCTACCTCCTCGACAACAGCGATGCCGAAGCGCTCTTCTTTCACTCATCACTCGGAGATCGTGTTGCACGCGTTGTTGACCGACTCCCCAAATTGAAATTGCTTGTTGAGGTGAGCGACGACGGCGAGCACCATGTTGTCACCGCGGTTCCGTACAACACTCTCGTCACTGACTACGAGCCCATGCCGCGCATCACGCGCGATGAAGACGACATTTACATGCTCTACACCGGCGGAACCACAGGCATGCCAAAAGGCGTCATGTACCAAATGGGTTCGTTGGCCGAAGGCTTTGTGAATGGAGGCTTGGCTTTTATTGGCATGACACCACCGTCAGAGTTTTCGCAACTCAGCACAACTGTTCGCGATGCACACGCAAATGGTATTCGACCCATCACCATTCCTGGTTGCCCCCTCATGCACGGCACCGGAATGTGGATTGGCGCAATGATGCCGCAATCTGGTGGTGCACACGTCATCACTTTGCAAAAGCGCAGTTTTGATGCGCACGAATTGTTTCAGGTGATACAAGACAAAAAGGCAACACTTGCCGTTGTTGTTGGTGACTCATTTGTGAAACCAATGATTCGGGCGCTTGACGAAGCCACCGCAAAAGGCACCTCTTACGACGCCAGCAGTTTAAAAATGATTGCATCATCAGGTGTCATGTGGACTTCAGAAGTGAAAGAAGCATTACTTGAGCGCATAGAACACGTAGTGCTTCTCGATGCCATGGGCTCAAGTGAAGGCTCTATGGGAACCTCCATCAGCATGAAGGGGCTTCCTCCTAAAACTGCGAAATTTGCTGTTGCCCCCACCACAAAGGTTTTCACAGAAGATGACCGCGAAGTTCAACCTGGTTCTGGTGAAATTGGCAAAGTTGCAGCAGGTGGCGCAGTGCCTATTGGCTATTACAAAGACCCAGAGAAGTCGAGCAAAACATTCCGCACCATCAATGGTGTGCGCTATTCATTCCCTGGCGACATGGCAACAGTAGAAGCCGACGGTTCCCTCACACTTCTTGGTCGCGGAAGCCAAGTCATCAACTCTGCTGGTGAAAAAATATTTCCAGAGGAAGTTGAAGAAGCAGTCAAGCGTGTTGATGGTGTTCTCGACTGTCTTGTTGTTGGCGTTGATGACGAAAAATTTGGTCAGGCCGTCACCGCCGTTGCTTCACTGTCGCCCGGCGCCAAGGTAGATGAAGCAACCATCATTGCCGATGTAAAAACTCAGCTCGCAGGCTATAAAGCACCAAAGCGAGTGATATTTGTTACTCAAATTCCTCGGGCCCCAAATGGCAAGGCCGACTATAAATCAGCGCGCGATATGGCTATTGCTGGGCTGGCGTAAGAAGTTTTTCTTGTAAAAACGCAACGACGCGTTCGACACCTTCGTCTACACGCTGCTCTGTGAGAACAGAATGATCTTTCTTTGACGCTGAGGGAAACTCAATGCCAATGAATGCACTGCCAAGCAGTGTGCGAAGCGCAGAGAACCTGTCGCCCACCAGCTTGTCGTCGCTGAACTTCAAGCCCAACACTTCACATCCTGCTGCTGCGCGATTGGCAATGACCACCGCATCATCTGCAGACAAGTTGAGATCACTCGATTTCTTTTTACCGATAGCAAACGGAAGTGACGGCTGAGAAAGGACAGGTGCAATCATTCGCTCATCGAGCATCATTCCCAATGCGAAACCACCGCTGAAGCACATGCCAATAGCCCCTACACCAGGACCGCCAACATCTTCGTGAAGTTGCCGCGCTAGTGCACGGAGCCATGAAATCACTGGTGACGTCTGCTGAACAGCAAGTGTGGTGAACTCTCGTGACACACAAATTTTTGACATTGATGACGCTATGTATTTGCCACTCACCTCTCTACCTGCTTCACCAACAAGCAACGGCATGACCACTGTGAAACCTGCTTGCACTACTTCCTCGGCGAAACGTAAAACAGCGGGCGTAATGCCGGGAATTTCATGTACAACCACGACGCCCGGGCCACTGCCTTTGCGGTAGGTCGCATGAGTAATATTTGCAGAAGAAAATGAGCTGCGCTCCCAGCCGGCTAGTTCCTGTGTATTTTCGTTATTCATTTTTTGCCTCCTTGCAGTGCGTGCAGTGCCGACTCCACCATCATTTCAACAGACCGTTGCAGTGGTGCTGGGTCGTAGTCAGATTTCCCCATTGCTCCATGCACATACCGTGCATATACGCCTTCAGAGATGACTGCGAGCCGCCATGAAGAAAATGCAACGTAGTAATCGATGTTGCTCACATCACGACCAGACTTCTGCCCGTACATCGCCACCATTTCTTTATACGTAGGAAAGCCTTCCAAGCCCGAAGGATCATTTTCCTTTCGAGCGAGAGCACCTGGGTCACTCCAATACACACCCAAATAGCCAATGTCGGCAAGCGGGTCGCCGAGAGTACATAACTCCCAGTCGAGAACTGCTCTAATTTCACCAGTTGAAGTATTGGTGAGACAGTTACCGAATCGGTAATCGCCATGGGCGATTGTTGCATGAATTTGTACAGGCATTCCCTCACGCAACAGCCGTTCAACCTCATCCATTTCAGGAAGCTCGCGTTGCTTAGAGTTTTCCCACTGGGCACTCCAACGTTTGATTTGCCTTTCGATATACCCATCGCGTCGGGCAAGGTCACCAAGACCCACCTCGTCAATGTTCACGTTGTGCAAGGCAACCATGACGTCGATGAGATTCTCACTCGCTGTGCGACGCAACTCAGGAGTCATCACACTTGCTTTTAATTGCGAATCAAGCACTTCGCCTTCCACATAACTCATAACATAGAACGGTGACCCATTGACTTCTAAATCGGTGCACACGCCAAGAGTTTTTGGCACTGGCACTGGAGTTTTGCCAACGGCAGAAATGATGCGATACTCGCGCGCCATATCGTGTGCTGTGGCCAATACGTGACCCGTAGGAGGTCTACGCAAAACCACCTGGGTACTCGCAGCATCTACAACGCGATACGTAATGTTGGAGCGACCGCCAGTAATCATGTTGAATTCAAATGGGCCACGCAGACCTTCAATATGACTTTCCAACCACTGCGAAACTCGATTGATCTCAATCATGATGGCCACCTTGCATCACTACAGATTACTGCAGAGCACGACGACTTAACCCGGACGTGTCACTCCAACAACCCGACCCCAGTCGACCGGAGCAATGCGCACCACATCTCCACGACGAGGAGCGTGCACCATTCGGCCGCCTCCGATGTACAGACTCACGTGCCCAATGGGTGTTCGGCTAAAAATGAGGTCACCTGGCTGAGCTGCAGAAATAGGAATCTTCGGACCACGTTGAAATTGTGCGCGCGAATAATGCGGCAGGCTCACTCCGGCTTGACCCCATGCATACAAGGTGAGCCCCGAGCAATCGAATGCAACACCTGGCGTACTACGAGCAAATTGATAAGGGGTTCCAATTTGTGCGAGCGCTGATTGAACCGCAATGCCTGCGCGTGAAGAAGGAGACTTCACTTTTATATTGATTGCTTGCGACTGATACTTCGCCGAAATGGCGCGCGACTGTTCTAGTGCCACTGCATCGCGGCGATTACGTTCTGCCTGCAATGCTTCCCCTAGGTCGGCTTGAGCACGACCCAACTTTGACTGGTACGCATTCGCCAGGTTTTCTGCCGCATTGAAACGGCTTGTTGCCACCTGGGCTTGCTTTTCCGCTTCAGTTTTTTTCTTCTCTAACTTCTGGCGCTCCAAGTTGAGATCTTCCACAAGGGCGTCCAGCTCGTCGCTCGAGTTCGCTCCAGCATTCACCGCAACCGACAAATAATGCTCACGTTGCACCATGGCATTGAGCCCACCCGTGTCGGTGAGGAGCGAGGTCAAACTGTTCGTGCGACCACCACTCATAAATGCCTGTTTGGCGACACCAAAGAGGTCTTTGCGCATTCCGGCAAGCTGGGCTTCTTTCAGCGCAACACTTGCCTTTGAAGATTCAATTTCCACGACGAGGTCATCTTGCAAAGACAAAGCCGCTGCATAATCTTCAGAAATGGCATCCATCTGCCCTTCGAGCTGGTCGAGTTCATTCAAGATGGCATTCACCTGGTTTTGGATATTGTTCGAGGCAGCTGATGCAGGGGCAGTGGCCCACAACGTAGGCCCAGCAAAACTGCTGAGAGAGACCACCAAGGCGATCAGTCGGGCGCGGGGGCGTACGAACATGACCCTCAGAGCCTACGAGCGGCTCATGGCGAGGGGCTATATTGGGTCGATATTTCTCATTTTTAGCCCGAATGAGGCTAAAAATAACGAAAAATTGCCCTATTCCCACTCAATTGTGCCCGGCGGCTTCGAGGTCACGTCGTACACCACGCGGTTGATACCGGGCACTTCATTAATAATGCGGTTCGACATTTTCTCTAAAAGGTCATAGGGCAAACGCGCCCAGTCGGCCGTCATGGCATCGTCGCTGGTAACGGCACGAATGATGATGGGGTGCCCATAGGTACGTTCGTCACCCATCACGCCCACCGAGCGAATGTCGGCAAGCACAGCAAAGGCCTGCCAGATGTCTCGTTCAAGGCCAGCAAGACGCACTTCTTCGCGCACGATGGCATCAGCTTCTTGCAGCGTTGCCACACGATCAGGGGTGACCTCGCCAATAATGCGCACGCCAAGCCCCGGACCTGGGAACGGTTGACGCCAGACCATTTCATCGGGAAGACCAAGTTCACTACCCAATTTACGTACTTCGTCTTTGAAAAGTGTGCGCAGTGGCTCCACCAATTTCAAGGTCATATCTTCTGGCAGGCCACCTACGTTGTGGTGACTTTTAATGACCGATGCAGTGCCATCACTTCCACCACTTTCAATGACATCGGGGTACAAGGTTCCTTGCACCAGAAATTCTGCGTCGGTCACTCCACCAGTATTTTCTTCAAAAATACGCACGAAGAGTTCACCAATTGCTTTACGTTTTGCTTCTGGCTCAACTACGCCTGTGAGTTTGTTGAAAAACTTTTCACCAGCACTCACATGAATGAGTTCAATGCCCATATTGCGCTGGAACATCTCGACTACTTGTTCACTTTCACCTTTGCGCATGAGCCCAGTATCGACATAAACGCAAGTGAGCTGCGCACCAATTGCTTTATGAACAAGTGCGGCAGCAACAGATGAGTCGACACCGCCAGATAAACCACAAATTGCACGCGCATTTCCTACTTGCGAACGAATTGCTGCGACCTGAGTGTCGATGATGGAATCCATTGTCCAATTCGGAGTGCAGCCAGCCAGCTCAATGAGGAAACGTTCAAGAATTTTTTGTCCGTACTCAGAGTGCACCACTTCTGGGTGGAACTGCACTGCCCACACTTTGCGTTGCGCATTTTCCATTACAGCAATAGGTGCATCGGGAGTAGAGGCCGACGAAGTAAACCCGTCTGGCATTCGCGCAACAAAATCGAAATGGCTCATCCACACCGAATATTCAGATGGCAAATCATGCAACAGCGTTGAGGTCTCGTTATTGCGAGTGAACAGTGCACGACCATATTCACCTCGGCCACCTCGCGACACTTCGCCACCAAGTTGTTGTGCAATCAGTTGGTGCCCGTAACAAATTCCGAAAATAGGAATACCGAGGTCATAGATGGCAGGGTCAAGCACAGGTGCACCTTCAACATGCACACTTTTGGGCCCACCCGACAAAATGATTGCCCGCGGATTTTTTCTCTGAACTTCGCTTGCAGTAATGCGGTGCGGCACTATTTCTGAGTACACATGGGCCTCGCGCACACGGCGCGCAATGAGTTGGGCGTATTGAGCCCCAAAATCGACCACTAAAACGGTGTCATATATATCAGACATCGCTATGACCATAGTTCCCGTTTGGCATCAGTGCCCTTGCCGTGTGACGATGGCGGAGTGCCATCTGTCGCTTTTCCCTCATCAGTGTTTGCCGGCTCAGAGACGCCCATTACCGACCCTCTCTACACCTACGACATAGATCGCGAACCCAGCGACTGTATTGGGCTGTACCCAAAGCCTGGATGCGGAAAAGCCCCCACCCAAGCTGGTGACCGTGGTGGAAGTTTGCAGTACGCCACTTTCGGGCTCATCATTATTGGCCTTGTCATCGTTTTTACCGTCATCTTTCGCAATGTCATTCGCGCAGACAAGCGCAAGGCAACTGAGGTCTCAGACCCCAAACAAAAATGGTCATCTCGCGACTAGTCGACGTTGCCACAGCCCACGATCGCCTATAACGTAAGCAATGCAATACGAATACAACTACAAACAACTCCTTGCGGGGTACGGGTGCAAGTCCCAACCGGCAGTCACAGTCTGCGAACCCTTTCACTTCGGTGATTGGGCCGAATTGGTGAAACTCCAATACCGACGGTCATAGTCCGGATGGGAGCAAGGTGGAGGCATGACAAATAATGCGAGCACGCCCAGCGTGCGCGATGAACAATTCATGCGCCGTGCACTTGGCACGGCGTTGCAGGCGCGTCTGGTATCGCGCCCTAACCCATGGGTGGGTGCAGTTGTCGTTGCCGCCGATGGTTCCACATATGAAGGTTGCACTTCGGCTCCGGGTGGGCCACATGCAGAAATTCACGCGTTACGTCGTGCAGGCGAACTAGCTCGCGGATCCACTCTCTACACCACTCTTGAGCCCTGCTCACACACTGGTCGAACTGGCCCCTGTACCCAAGCCATTATCGACGTAGGCGTTCAACGTGTTGTTGTGGGAATAGTTGACCCCGACCCGAAAGTTGCTGGCACTGGCATCGAGGCTCTACGTGCTGCGGGTATTGAAGTGGAACTTGGAGTACTTGCAGGGCAGGTGTACTCACAGCTTCTTCCCTACATTCATCACCGCAGTACTGGCATGCCATTTGTAGTTCTCAAAATGGCAAGCACGCTCGATGGTAAAACTGCGGCAGCAAATGGCACCAGCCAATGGATTACTGGTGCGTCTGCTCGACAACGAGTTCATGAATTACGTGCAGAAAGTGATGCCGTCGTCGTTGGCGCAGGAACTATTCGTGCAGATGACCCTGAACTCACTGTTCGCGATGCGCAAGGAACTTCACCACGACGCATTGTTCTTGGTAGCGCACCACCACAGGCAAAAGTGCACCCATGCACTGAATACAGCGGAGATCTCACCGCGCTACTGCGCAAACTTGGCAGTGAAGATGTAGTGCAATTGCTTGTCGAAGGTGGTCATCACGTAGCTGGCGCATTCCATCGCGCTGGCTTAGTGAATAGATACGTATTTCACTTTGCCCCGGCCATTGCCGGCGGCGACAATGCTCCCGGAATATTCAGCGGCGACGCAGTTGGCGATATTGCCAACATGTGGCGCGGCACCATTTCATCAGTTCAACAACTCGATACCGACATAGAAGTCGTTGTTGAGGTGCGAAAGGAAAAATTATGAACAGCACAGCATCACAACCCGAACGCAATGGGTTTGCTTCCATTCCTGAGGTACTTGCTGCAATTGCTCGCGGAGAAATGGTGGTCA
>CAMBPP010000020.1 GCA_945869715.1 Bifidobacterium breve | reverse complement strand
ACAACCCAAGCGCGCCTCACACTCGATGAACTACGCGAGATGCTGGTGCTCCACATGCGTTGGTTGCATGCTCAGGGTTTGCAGCCCGACAAAGTGGTTGACCGGCCACAGGAAATTCACGATGTAGTGCTGATTACTGAAGACCAACTTACCGGTTACTTGTTATCGGAAGCGAGCAAGGCAGGCGTAGAGGTGCTTGACGACGTAGATGTTGTCTATGTGGTGCAAGCACATTTGGCTTATTTCGACGCCATTGGCGCAGTGGGCCCAACTGCTTCATCGACAGATCTCTGACCAGGCCGATTCGATTTCCACGCCACCTGGTACTTCTGCAAAGCAGGGTGGCCGTAAGTTTCGTTTTCTAATTGGTCGCGCCACCGTTCACCTAAGAGCGCAACGTGGGCAGGGTTGAGTTTTGCTTCACGGCTCTTTGACTCGAAGTGAAAGCAATCGGTATACGGGGTGTACAGAACTCGTTTGCCGAGCAGTTGCATTTTCAGCGCAAAGTCGATGTCGTTGTAGTCGCCCGGGAACTGTGCACTGAGCCCACCTACTTCAATAAAAACGCGGCGGGGTGTCAGCGCGCATGCTGCGATAACGCTAGAGACCTCGCGTGTAACGGTGAGCATGTTGTATGCACCCGCACAATTTCCAGGAAAGCCTCGATAAGAGTCGTAAGGAACCGGATTAAAAAAATGTCCGGCACTTTGAATAGAGCCATCTTCATAGAGAAGTTTCGGACCAACAAGCCCCACAGTGTCATCAGAAAAATAACTCAACAGGGTTTTGATGAGGTGTGGGTTACTCGGCTCTGTGTCGTCATTGAGCAGCAGCAAATAATCAGCTGTGGTGTGTGCGGCGCCGAGGTTGACCTTCTCGGCAAAATTAAAAGGACGATCGAAAGGCACAATATGAACACGACCAGGTGCAGCATTTTTAATGTCCTGAAGTGCGGTCGCAGGTGTTGCATCGTCAACAACAACAATGATCTCAAAATTTTGGAATGTTGAATGTTCTACTAACTGCGCAATGGCATGTGCAACTAAAACGCGGTTCTTGCCACGTACTTCTGCTTCGGTGCCACGCGTAGGAATAATGACAGCAACTGAGGGCTCGCTGCTCTGTGTGCGCTCTACAACAACCCCCGAGCCATTCTCGTTCATGTAGCACTGTGCATTGATTTTGGTACGCAAGCAGTGAGATTTCACTGCTTCAAGATCGGCGCTCGGGAAGCGGTATTCCCATGGAGCACTATATAAAAAGTGAGGCATACGACTAATAGATGCGGCATGTTCACTGAGAAGAAGTGCGCGGTGATGTGGCGATAACGAACACAGTGCATCGGCGCCGCCCACTCGTGCAACAAGCTCAACAGTTGCGAGCACCACATCGCCTACATAACAATGACCACGCAAGCGTTCGGGCGACCAACCTGGACGCAACACTTGAATGGGCTCTTCATATTTGTCGTTAGTGGGGTGCAGCGAGTCGCCATAGACCATGTCGTGTGTAGAGGTCCTCAGCCACCTGCCCATTTCTGTGCGGAATTCTCTTTCAAGCTTGCAGTGCGCAGGAATGAATGCGATGTAGTGCCCAATGCGTCGAGACGAGGTGGTCATGTAGCAACTCGTTTGATGCGGGAACGAATTCCGCGTGGCAAATGGCGATAGAAAAATCGCAAGGGGCGCACCCACCAGTGATGAACCCACACTTTTTGTTCTTCCGCAGACTTATACGTGGGGAATTTGTAGGTCTCGACGGGAATTGCGCTGAGTAGGTGGTATTCGCGGCAACGCTTTTGGGCCATTTGGCTAAGACCAGCATCGGTTTCTTCAAGTCGCTGAAGAAACTCTTTCATGTCGTTCTCGCTTGGCGCCACAGCAGTGAGCCTAGTGCCGCTATTCTTGGGGACATGGAACGACCCGGCAAGTTTGAACATACGCGCTATCTCGGAGACAAACGCACACAGCTTGTTTACGACGTCGATAACTGGAGCGACCCCGACATCATCAACGACATCGTGGCAAGCGAAGTGGGTTTGTGTTTTGGACCAGATACTGAAGTAGAGGCGCGTAATCGTGGCTACACATTGGCCACTCCGGGTAAAACACGTCGTATGCGCGCCCCTCGCGCCTAACCACTTATGGCTGCAGGTGAAAGTTCTGGTGCAATCAATACAATGTTGATTAACTCGACGTTTGCGTCGAGTGGGCTCACACTTTCCAGTTATTTCGCACGGCCTAACGGCGTATTTGGTCCGCTTCCTGGGGTTATTTTGTGTCACGGATTCCCCATCGGGCCACTCGACGCGCGCCAGTCTGCAGGCACCTTCCCGCAGGTCATCGACCGCATGGCAAATGAAGTGGGATGTGCGGCACTCACATTTACATTTCGTGGGTGCGGTGCAAGTGAAGGCGACTTCTCTTTGCAAGGTTGGGTTGACGACCTGCGAGCAGCAATTGACCACTTGGTTGCTATTGGCAATGTCGACAGCGTGTGGTTGGTAGGTACCAACACCGGAGCATCGGTGGCGTTGTGTGTTGCAGCCGATGACCCACGAGTCAATGGTTGTGTGTCGCTCAGCGGGCGAGCCGACTTCGACGACTGGGCCGAGCAGCCACGTCGCTTCTTGGAACATGCACGAGACATTGGGGCTATTCGTCGTGCGGGGTTTCCACAGAACTTCGATGAGTGGAGTAGGGAACTGCGAAGGTTTCGTCCTATCGACGCGGCAGGTCGTTTTGCACCGCGGCCACTCATGGTGTTGCATGGCGACGACGATGAAAGCGTGCCAACAGCCGATGCACGAGCGTTAGCAGAGGCACACGGCTCCGCAGAGTTGCGCATTATTGCTGGCGCGGGGCACAGGTTGCGTCACGACCCGCGAGTACTTGCTGTGTTGTTCGGATGGTTAGATCGCGAAAGGTCGCGACTCGCTTCGTAATTACTTGGTGAAGCCGTCAATATGCGTGCTGTGCCATTGCCATGCCGTTGCAATGATGTCGTCGAGGGAATACTGCGCCTGCCACCCAAGGGTCTGTGCAGCAAAAGTGGGGTCGGCATACACCTCAATGGGGTCGCCAGCACGTCGTGGTGACATGACGTGCGGAACTTGACGACCTGAAATACGTTCGGTTACCTGAATGACCTCGAGCACTGTTGTGCCCTTGCCTGTACCCACATTGCACGATGTTGTGGGTTTTCCATCGGCGAGGTAGTTGAGGGCCTTCACATGTGCATCGGCAAGGTCGACAACGTGGATGTAATCACGGATGCCCGTGCCGTCGCGAGTGGGGTAGTCGTTGCCGAAGACTTCAAGGGCATCTCTTTTGCCAAGAGTTGCCTTCATCACTACTGGCACGAGGTTTGTGGTGACAGACCAGTCTTCGCCAATGAGCGAATCGAACGAGTCACCGGCAGCATTGAAGTAGCGCAGGCTGACAGAACGTAGGCCGTGTGTTTCACTAAACCAGTGCAACATGCGCTCGGTCATGTATTTCGTTTCGGCGTACACGCTTTCGGGGTGTAGTGGTGCATCTTCGCGAACAGGAACAGTTTCAGGTGTTCCATATACCGAGGCAGAAGACGAGAAAACGACTTTGTCGACCCCGGCTTGTGCAAGCGCATCTACGAGCAAAGTTGAGCCAGTGACATTGTTGGAAAAATATCGACCTGGGTTACTCATCGATTCACCAACGCTTTTATAAGCGGCAAAGTGAATGACTTCAGTGATGCCGTATTTCTTGCATGTCGATTTAATGAGGTCTTGATTTGCGATGTTTCCTACAACCAACTCTGTACCCAAGAGTGCTTCACGATGACCAAGTTCAAGGGAGTCGAATGCAACAACGTCGCGTCCGGCGTTCACCAGTTGTCGCACAGTGTGAGACCCGATGTAGCCAGCACCACCGGTAACAAGAGTGGTCATTTGCTGGTTTTAGCTTTCAAAGGGCGGCTCTGCTTATCGCGCGCTGCTGCCTTTTCTGCTTTTTTCCAGGTGCGCACCATAAGCAGCGTTTCAGGAGAAGTGATGTCGGCAACAGTGCGGGGGTTTGCATCGCCAAACACTCCAGCTTCGGTTTTCCAATTTTTGGGAACCACACCCATGCGCTTGCCGAGAAGTGCAATAAAAATTTGTGCTTTTTCTTCACCGAAGCCGGGAAGTACGCGAAGGCGCTCGGTGAGCAATGCCGCATCGGTGACACCGGCCCACATATTTTCACCTTTGTTTTTGTACTCGCGAGCAATGATGCCACACAGTTCGTGAATGCGCCGGCTCATCGAAGCAGGGAAGCGGTGAATTGCTGGTTTTGTACAGCACATCGACACGAAGTCTTCGACGTCAATGAGAGAAATTTTCTTCGGGTCAAGATGACCAAGACGCTCTTTAATGGTGGCTGGCCCTTTGAATGCCCACTCCATTGGTACTTGCTGGTCGAGCAGCATTCCAATAAGTAGAGCGGTTCCATTGCTGTTGAGCAACTTGTCGGCCGCTGTGTCGCCAGTGATGTAAAGGGTTCCTGTGCTCATGATGTTCTCTTAATACATAAAGGGTGAAGGGCTATTTGGTGCAATGTTGTGTTTGTCTAGTGCTTTTTCTACTACGTCTGGCGCAACTTTTCCATCTTGCTGCAAAGCGTGTAAAACAGTGACCACAATACTTGGCATATCGTTTTCAAAGTATTGGCGCAATGCCTCGCGAGTATCGCTACGGCCCATGCCGTCGGTGCCAAGTGGAACGAATGTTTTATTGGGTATGAAGCGGGCAACTTGCTCAGGAACAATGCGCATGAAGTCGGTGACCGCAACGATGGGTCCTGGTGCATCGGTCAGCAAACGTGTAACGAGTGGAATTGCTGGCGGGTGTGTTGGATTCAAACGGGCAATGCGCTCGCAGTTCATTGCCTCTTCACGCAGGTTCTTGTAGGAAGTTGCCGACCACAGTTCCACTCCAACGCCGTAGTTGTCGAGCAATTCTTTCGCGGCTTCGCGTGCAGCAGTATGCGCACTTCCCGAGAAAAGAATTGTTGCCTGAAGTGGCGCTTCAGGCGCATCTGCAAACTTATAGAGCCCACGTGTAATGTGCTGCGCTTCAACGGCAGTGGGCTGAGCAGGCATTATGTAGTTCTCGTTGTACAACGTGATGTAGTAAAAGATGTCTTCTGGGTTAGCGCCGTACATGCGCTCGAGGCCATCTTCAATAATTGCGGCAACTTCGTAAGCAAACGCTGGGTCGTACGACTGGCATGGTGGAACCGTGCTTGCCAATACCAAACTGTGACCATCTTGATGTTGAAGTCCTTCACCCATCAAGGTGGTGCGACCCGCAGTTGCGCCAAGGAGGAAACCTCGCGTGCGTGCATCGGCAGCTTGCCAAATGAGGTCACCGACGCGTTGGAAGCCAAACATTGAATAGAACGTGTAGAAGGGCACCATGGGCACTCCGCGCGTTGCATAACTTGTTCCTGCTGCAATGAAAGAGGCCAAACTTCCTGCTTCGGTAATGCCTTCTTCAAGAATTTGCCCATCGGATGCTTCTACATATGACAACAAGAGGTCGTGGTCGACTGGTTCGTACTTTTGACCTTGGCTTGCATAAATACGCAGTTCGCGGAAAAGAGCGTCCATGCCAAAGGTGCGTGCTTCATCGGGAATAATGGGCACAACGCGTGGGCCAAAGTTCTCGTCGCGAGCCAGGTTGCGCAGTAAGCGCGTAAAACTCATGGTGGTACTCACCGCTTGCTCACCGCTTCCCGCACGCAGTTCTTCGAATACCTCTGGTGCGGGCAATGACAATGGGCGACGTGCAACAACTAATCGTTTGGGCACTGGCCCACCTAGTGCGCGGCGGCGCTCCATCATGTATTGGTATTCCACACTTGTTTCTGCAGGGCGGAAATACGGTGGTTCGTCGGCCTCGAGTGCGCTATCGGGAATTTCCTCTTGGAGGTACAAGCGATCGCGTAATGCGCGCAGCTGATCGGCGTTCATCTTTTTAATTTGATGCGTTGCATTGCGACCCTCGATGGAGGGGCCAAGGGTCCAACCCTTCACGGTCTTGCACAAAATGGCAGTGGGGCGACCCGACCCTAAATTTTCTGCAGCCGAGCGATAAGCGGCATACAACTTGCGGTAGTCGTGCCCACCGCGTGGCAACACGCTGAGTTCTTCATCGGTGAGATGCGACACCATCTGACGTAGTCGTGGGTCGGGGCCGAAGAAGTTTTCACGAATGTATGAACCATCTTCCACGGTATAGCGCTGGAATTCACCATCGACTGTGGTGTTCATTTGGTTGAGCAATACACCGTCAACATCGCGAGCAAGTAGGTCGTCCCATTTCGAGCCCCAAATGACTTTGATGACATTCCATCCTGCACCACGAAAGGTTGCTTCAAGTTCTTGAATGATTTTTCCGTTGCCGCGTACTGGGCCATCGAGGCGCTGCAAGTTACAGTTCACCACAAAAACCAAGTTGTCGAGATGTTCACGCGACGCAAGTGATATTGCACCGAGTGTTTCTGGCTCATCGCATTCGCCGTCACCAAGAAATGCCCACACACGACTAGATGATGTGTCGTCAAGTTTGCGATTTAACAAGTAGCGATTGAAGCGAGCGTGGTACAACGCGGTAATGGGTCCAAGACCCATAGAGACAGTGGGGTATTCCCAGAAGTCGGGCATCAACCTTGGGTGCGGATAACTCGATAGGCCTTTTCCGTCGCGGCCAATTTCACGGCGGAAATGGTCGAGGTCATCGGTGGAAAGTCGTCCTTCAAGAAATGCACGTGCGTAAACGCCTGGTGCGGCGTGGCCTTGGAAATAAATATGGTCTCCGGCTTGTCCGTCGTCTTTGCCACGGAAGAAATGGTTGAAACCAATTTCATAAAGTGATGCAGAACTCGCAAAGGTGGAAAGGTGTCCACCAATTCCTTCGGCGCGAGTGTTGGCACGAATAACCATGACTGCTGCGTTCCAACGAATGTATGCACGAATGCGCCGTTCTAAATGCTCATCGCCAGGAAACCAAGGTTCTTGTTCGCGTGGGATGGAGTTCACATAAGGGGTGGAAACAGTGGCGGGAAAACTCACTTGGTTTTGTTGCGCGCGTTCCAGCAATCGTGAAAGTAAATATCGAGCGCGTGTTTTGCCATGTGAGTCGATGACGGCGTCAAGCGACTCCATCCACTCGTTCGTTTCGGTGGGGTCGATGTCGGGAAGCTGGTGCATGGAGCCGTCGAAGATCATGTGTCTATTCTCGCAGGCGAAGCGTGATGCCAAGCGTTAGAGCGAAAATAGGTAATGATCTATAGCAATGGAACTCGATTTAGGTTTTGGTGACTCTGTGATGAACGCTCGGGAGCTCTTAAGTGCATTGCGGGCAACGCCATTGGCCAGCGCGGTGCCAGAAAATGCCACCGTGGTCTATACCGACGGAGCTTGCTCAGGAAACCCTGGCCCCGGCGGCTGGGCATGGGCAATATCTCCAGCGGGTACACCCAATGGCTCGGGGTCAGAAAAGCCAAGCACCAACCAGCGCATGGAGTTGTATGCCGTGATCGACGCCCTGCGTTCGCTGCACCACATTCATACTGTTGTTGAGGTGCGCTCCGATAGCACCTACGTGGTGAAGTGTTTTACCGACAAATGGTGGCAGGGCTGGCTCACCCGGGGCTGGAAAAACTCACAGCGCCAGGCCGTGGCGAACCAAGACCTCTGGGAGCAATTGCTTGGCGAAGTGGTGAAACGTGGGCCAGAAAAGACCTTTTTTACCTGGGTGAAGGGCCATTCCGGGGAACCAATGAATGATTTGGTCGACGCTTTGGCAGTTGCTGCTGCGTCGGCATAGCCTCGCAGGATGGACATTTCAGGAGCAAGCGCAATAGTGACCGGTGGAGCATCAGGAATTGGTGCCGCCACAGCCCGTCTTCTCGCCAAGCGTGGCGCGAAGGTCGTCGTAGCCGACCTTCAAGAAGACAAGGGACAAGAATTAGCAAAAGAAATTGGGGGAGCATTTTGCAAGGTTGATGTCACCAAGACAGAAGACATCATCAACGCAGTGGAAATGGCAAAGTCCATGGGCCCACTACGCGTACTTGTGAACTCTGCTGGCATTGGCTGGGCTCAACGCACAGTTGGTAAAGATGGTTCGTACGATTCAGCAGCCAACCTCGATGCATTTAAAAAAGTAATTGCCATCAACCTCATTGGTTCATTCGACTGCATTCGTCTTGCAGCAACTGCCATGAGCGTTACTGAGCCACTTGAATATGGTGAGCGTGGTGCCATTGTCAACATCGCATCGGTTGCAGCATTCGACGGCCAAATTGGTCAGGCTTCATACTCCGCTTCAAAGGGCGGAATTGTAGGAATGACACTTCCCATTGCACGCGACCTTGCTGCCATCGGTGTTCGTGTGAACACGGTTGCACCGGGCCTCATTGACACCCCTATTTATGGTGATGGCGACAACAGCGAAGCATTCAAAGCAAACTTGCAAAAAGGTGTGCTCTTCCCACAGCGCCTCGGCGGCCCAGAAGAGCTTGCTTCAATGGTCATTGAATGCATTACCAACAGCTACATGAATGCAGAGAGCATTCGCGTAGATGGTGGTATTCGTATGCCACCTAAATAACTATGTGGTGTAGTCGGCGTTAATGCGCACGTAGCCATCGGTGAGGTCGCATCCCCAGACAGTTGCAGAACTTGTGCCGTTATTGAGTGAAACGTGAATGAGCACATCGCTGCCCTTCATGTATTCACTCAGTTGCACAAGGCCGCTTTCTGAAACCGGGTGCGGGTACACCTCTTGTGCGCCAAAGCGAATGACTACGTCGTCTTGGTTGATATTGGTGTCGTTGCATTTGCCAACGGCCATTGCCACACGGCCCCAGTTGGGGTCTGCGCCGTGTACGGCAGTTTTCACGAGTGGTGAATTAACAATTGCTTTTGCCACTCGTTTTGCTTGCTCATCGGTTGCTGCTGAATCAACGCATACCTCGATGAGCGTTTCAGCGCCTTCCCCGTCGCGGGCAACTTGTTTCGTGAGTGACAGGGCTACTTCGTAGAGGGCATTTTCAAATGCGTTATCTTCTACTGCTCCGCTGGCCCCATTAGCCATGATGGTTGCGGTGTCACTAGTTGAGGTATCGGTATCGATAGATACGCAGTTAAACGTTTTGTTGATGACGCGGCGAAAGATGACATTGAGTTTTTCTTTGGGTACATCGGCATCGGTAAACATCATGGTGATGAGAGTTGCCATGTTGGGCTCAATCATTCCTACGCCTTTGGCAACGCCAACAATGCGTGCGCTGCTACCAGCAATAGTTGCTTCTGCAATTTTGTGCACTGTGTCGGTGGTCATTATTCCTTGTGCAACGGCCACTGCGTCGCTACTGGTAATTGCTGCAGGTATGGCTGCCAAGCCTGTGCGAATGCGTTCAATGGGGTAGCGGCGACCAATAACGCCAGTAGAAGCAATGAGAACATCGTGAGGGTCGCACTGCAGTGCTTGAGCAACGCCTTGCACCACTTCAAGTGCATCGCTTAAGCCATCGGCCCCGTTGGCAACGTTTGCATTTTTGCTAATAACAACAATTGCTCGTGCAGTGAGGTCTTTGAGATGGGTCTGGCTGACGGTCACGCTGGGGCCAGCAAAACGACTTTGTGTAAACACGCCAGATGCGGTGCATTGTGATTCAGCTACAACAAGAGTGAAATCTTGCGAATCGTCTTTCACTCCAATGTTGGCGACATACGAATGAAACCCGAGAGGGAGGCTGATGTTGTTGCTCACCTCGCTCACACTATTTCATTTTCCCTACCGAGGGGTGGTGAAATACTTCTGCATCCGTTCCAAAGTCTTTTCCATTGAATTGCGATTCTTATCGGGGCGGCCCGAAAGTTTCAGAACAAAAGGTGACTTTGCGCGCGCATAGTCGAACTCTTCGGTCACACAGGTATTTGCACCATCAGCAACCAAGATATAGCGCCAAATATGACCGCCAAAGTGCTTCCACGCAATACGTTCGCCTTCAATGAACTCCACCACTTCGTTGGTGATTCTGTAGGAAATACCTACTTTCATCTCCATGCCAAATTTTGCTCCGAGTTCGAGTCGATTGGGGTGCTCTTCACGTGACGATTTCACACTTCCCGACCCGTCGATGGTTGCGTGTTGGGCGGGGTCTGCGAGCAGAGCAAAAATGTCTTGTGGACTTGCGCTAATGACTGCGCTCACCCGCACAATCTCATCGCTACTGTCGTGCGTACTCTCAAGAAAAAAATTGCTCATCCCAAGTATTTCAGCACAGAAACTGCGCAGCGTCTACCTGAGTACATTGCTCCTTGTGAAGAACCTGTATCTCGGTGATCGCCGCAGACGAAAATTTCGTTAGCTAGAGCCACAGGTTTCTTTGGTGCAAAAGGAGGCGATTGGTCGGGTTGACCATGAACAATGCTGTACGTGCGCAAATGCTTCCACGTATTTACCTGCGGCCCCCACCACTCCAGAAGTTGTTGCGTGACCTTGCTCACCAACTGTGGCTCTGATTCTGTGGTGACCCCGGGGCAAGCTGCAGCAATGAGGTGCTTACCTTGCGGTGCATAGTGCGAAGAAATATTGCTCATTACCGCCATGTTGAGTACCGGGCCACTATGTGAACCGTCTAAAGCAATGAGTTTTTCTTCTGTGGGGGCCGTGTCGGCGCAAAAATAGACACAGCTCACAGATCGTGATGCAACTGGTGGAAGATTCAGTAATGCCGAGGCAGCTGGCCCTTCGGTAGCTACCACCACACTGCGCGCATGAATTTTTTCACCGCTGTGCAAAGTGACATAGGTACTTGTTACTTCAGTGACAGGTGAATGAAGGTGCACAGTGCCGTTCAGTAGCTGAGCAGCAAGGTAATTACTGAGTTCTCCCATTCCTCGGGCTGGAACACCTGTATCGCCGTTACTCAGTGTGCGGAAAATAATGTCGAACATGCGACGTGATGTTGACAAATCGGGGTCGAGTTGGATTCCGCCCACGAGTGGAGTGAAAAAAGTACTCACCATGCGTTGTGAGAACCCTTGCTTGCGTAATGCATCGGCAGTGGACATATCTTCACCTTGAAGTAGCCGGCGAGCGGGGCCGCGCCCGAGTTTCCAGCGCAATGCTGCGATACGTACCTTGTCGAACACGTTTCCAATGGGGGCAAAAGTTGTGGAAAAAAGAGTTGATGGTTCGCGCAGTGGGTCGCCAACAACATGATTTTTATTGCCCACTCGTACAAGAGCACCTGGTGAGAAATACTTCATGTCGAGCGCGGCAAGGTCTACTTCTGTCTCAATTTCAGGGTACGCAGTGAGCAGTACTTGAAAGCCTCTATCGAGCAAGTACCCGTCTAATTCATCGGTGCGAACTCGACCACCTACTCCATCACTTGCTTCGTAAATAGCAACCTTTTTGCCGGCGCGTTGCAAATGCTTTGCGCACGACAAGCCCGCTAGACCTGCACCAACGATGACGACATCGAGGTCTGCGTTGTGCTCAGTACTCATACGTGGAGATTACGATAGTAACAAGTTGCGCAGAGCTTCTTCTAATGTGCTGTGAGAAAAATGAAAGCCATCAGCAAGCAATGCATTGGGTACCACGCGCTGACCAGTGAAGAGCAATGCATCGGCAAGTTCGGACCCAAGTAGAAGTTTTGGCCCAACAGGTGGAATTGCCATAAAGGCCGGCTTGCGCAGCACCTTTGCCAATGTTTTCGTGAACTCGGCATTGGTAACCGGCGTCGGTGCTGTGAGATTCACTGGGCCAGCCAATGTGCTGGTGAGCAAATGCGCAATGGCACGCACCTCGTCGGTGATGGAGATCCAACTTTGCCACTGTTTGCCATTTCCAAACTTTCCACCTGCCCCTAACTTGAAAAGTGGAAGTTGTTTTTTCAGCGCGCCACCTTTGGGGCTCAGCACAATTCCGGTGCGCAAAAAAGCAGTACGGATGCCGGCGGCAGTTGCGGGGCTCGCTGCACTTTCCCACTGCTCACACACATCGGCGAGGAAAGTGTCTCCATGAGAAGCGTCTTCACCTAGTTCTTCGCTACCGCGAGGACCATAAATGCCGATGGCGGAACCCGAGAGAAAAACTGCTGATGGTTGTTGAAGTTCGGCGAGGCGTTGGGCGAGAAGAGCTGTGCTCTTCGTGCGACTTTCCAGAATTTCTTTTTTGTATGAATCGGTCCAACGCTTGTCGCCAATTCCGGCGCCAGCGAGGTGAACCACCGCGTTGATTCCTTCGAGGTCAGCGGCATTGAGCACACCTTGCGATGGATTCCACTGAATTTCCGATGCGGAGCGTGGTGTTCGTCGCACAAGGGCAACGGTGTCGTGTCCGTTGTCGTGCAGATGAGAAAGAAGTGCTTTCCCAATAAGGCCAGTGGAACCCGTCACAGCAATACGCATGTGCACAGAGTATTCCTCTTCATTAGTGTCGACGTTATGGAGCGAGGAATGAAGTGCCGTAGGCTGTAAACCCATGAGCACCCGCAAACTCGTTCTCACCGCTTTGGTCTGCGGAATCGTCATTATTCTCGCTGGTGGTTTCAAATTGCTTCAAGTAGCAACCGATGCCCCGCGTGTCGAGGTTTTGGCATGGGGGACACCGGCAACTTTGGGTGACATGACCGTTGCGGTGGAGTCGGTAGAAAAGAGTGCCGCCGCGACATTGGTCACGGTGACCATGCGTGGGGTTGCAATGGCCAAGGGGGCGTTTGAAGGATGGCGGATGCTGGCCGAGGGCAGGGTATTTACCCCCCTCACGCAACAAACCGCAACCGATGCGTGCCAAGAGGTTTCTGCTACCGCCGAGGTGCGCTGCACGGTGACCTTCGACCCCACCGAGGCAACCCCAACGGTGGCCTATTTGCGTGCTGGGGCTCAACAGCAGTGGGGTACCGAGGGGTAATTCGGTTACGGTTGTCTCGCTATGGCTGAAACATTTGACCTCGTGGTAATTGGTGGTGGACCGGGCGGATACGCCGCGGCGTTCTATGGGGCGTCGGCAGGCTTGTCGGTCGCACTGGTAGAAAAAGACACCATTGGCGGAACATGCTTAAACCGTGGGTGCATCCCCGCAAAAGCATTCTTAGAAACAGCAGCGGTCAACCGTCATGTTTTGCATTCTGCCGAGTTCGGAGTGAACTCCACTCAAAACGGTGTCGACTTCTCTGTTACTCAAGCTCGTAAACAAAAAATTGTTGATGGTCTGGTCAAAGGTCTCACAGGTTTAACCAAATCGAAAAAAGTGACGTACCTCTTGGGCGTAGGTGCGCTTGGTGCAAACAAGACCGTGACTATTACTGCAGCCGATGGAACCACTCAGCAGGTACAAGGCAAAAATGTCGTTCTTGCTGCAGGTTCTGTACCGCGCACCATTCCTGGTTTTGAAGTAGGCGGACCCATCATGACTTCAGACGAAGTTTTGATGCTCAGCACATTGCCTGCACGCGTTGCTGTTATTGGTGGTGGAGCCATTGGTTGTGAATTCGCTTCAACATTCGCCGACTTGGGTAGCACGGTCACCATTCTTGAGGGCTTGCCGAAAATTCTTCCAGGACTCGATGCCGACCTCGCCAATGTTGTGGTGAAGAGCTTTAAGAAAAAGAACATCGACATTAAAACAGGCGTTGCCGTGAAGGGTCACACTCTGAACGGTTCCGGCGGAACTGTTGTTTCTTTCGGTGAAGGCGAAACTCTTGAAGTCGATGCCGTTGTGGTGTCTGTCGGGCGTCGTCCATCAGCCGAACTGCTTGGCTTGCAAGGAACCGCCGTCAAACTCAGCGAGCGCGGCTTTATTGAAGTTGATCAGTACTGCACCACTGCAGAGCCTGGCGTGTATGCCGTTGGCGACATCATCAATACGCCACAACTTGCTCACGTTGCCTATGCAGAAGCAATTCTTTCGGTCAAGCGCATTCTGGGCGAACCTGTTGCACCAGTGAACTACGACCGTGTGCCGTGGGCAATTTATTGTCATCCAGAAGTTGCGTGGGCGGGCTTTAGCGAAGAAGGCGCCATAGCTGCAGGCTTCGACGTGGTTGTAGGCAAGCATCAGTTTCGCGCTAACAGCCGCGCCATGATTATTGGCGACACCGACGGTCTAGTGAAAGTCATCGCAAAGAAAAATGCCGATGGAACAGCTGGTCAAATTCTTGGTGTGCAAATGGTTGGTGCTTGGGTCACTGAGCAGCTTTCAGGCGGTTACTTGGCCGTCAACTGGGAAGCAACGGTGGCAGAAGTTGCCGAGTTCATCCAGCCTCACCCAAGTTTGAGTGAATTGTTTGGTGAAACAATGCTCTCCATGACCGGGCGTAGCATAAACGCGTAGTACCTCTTCAAAATATTTAGAACACCTCAATAATGTAAGGACACAGCGACATGGCTGAAGTGAAGCTTCCACAACTTGGCGAAACAGTGACAGAAGGAACCATCACGAAGTGGTTCAAAAAAGTAGGCGATGCCGTTGCTCTCGATGAACCCCTTTTTGAAGTATCGACCGACAAAGTAGACACTGAAGTTCCTTCGCCAATAGCGGGAACACTTACTGAAGTGCGCGCAAAAGAGGGCGACACTGTTCCTGTTGGTGCTGTTATTGCCGTTGTCGGCGATGCTGGTGCCGCTCCTGCCCCAGCACCAGTTGCTGCACCTGTTGCTGCGCCAACTCCAGAGCCGACTCCTGCACCAACTCCTGCACCTGCGCCGACAGTTGTTGTTGCAACTGCGTCTAGTTCGGGTGACGCGCCGTTGTTGTCGCCAGTTGTGCGACGCCTCATTTCAGAAAACAATCTCGATGTAGCAAAAATTGCAGGTTCTGGCCCCGGTGGACGCATCACTCGTGAAGATGTGTTGGCACTCATCGACGCGCAGGCCGGAAAGTCTGCACCTGCTGCAGCACCGGCCGCTGCACCTGCCCCCGCTGCGGCACCAGCACTAGTTGTGGCCAAGGCAGCACCAGTCGACAGCAACGAGCGCGAGAAGCGCATCAAGTTGTCGAAAATTCGCAGACTCACTGGCGAGCACATGATTATGTCGAAGGCAGTCAGCCCACACACTTTCAGCGTGGTTGAGGTTGACTATGCAAATGTCGACGTGGTGCGTTCACGCGTGAAGAACGAATGGAAGAAAACAGAAGGTTTCAGCCTCACTTACTTGCCGTTCATCTCGCGAGCAGTTGTCGACGCACTCGTTGAGTTCCCACATCTCAATGCTTCGCTCGACGGCAATGAACTTGTTGTTCACCAATATGTTGACCTCGGCATTGCAGTAGATCTCGACTTTCAAGGTCTGTTAGTACCTGTTGTGCGCGATGCTGAATCGAAGCGTTTGCGTGCCTTGGCTCGCGAAATTAGCGACCTTGGTGCACGTGCAAAATCTCGCAAATTGTCACCCGATGAAATTCAAGGCGGCACATTTACTTTGTCAAACAATGGTTCGGCAGGTTCTGTTCTTACTATGGCTGTTATTAACCAACCGCAAGTCGGCATCATTTCAACCGATGCCATTGTGCGTAAACCAGTGGTCGTGAATTTGCCAGATGGTGGCGAAAGTATTGCCATTCATCCAGTGGGCAAGCTTGCAATGAGCTGGGATCACCGTGCTTTCGACGGTGCGTATGCCGCTGGCTTCCTCTCGCGTGCAAAAGAAATTCTTGAAACTCGCGATTGGTCTGTAGAGCTGTAATT
>CAMBPP010000019.1 GCA_945869715.1 Bifidobacterium breve | reverse complement strand
TCCAGTGGGCAAGCTTGCAATGAGCTGGGATCACCGTGCTTTCGACGGTGCGTATGCCGCTGGCTTCCTCTCGCGTGCAAAAGAAATTCTTGAAACTCGCGATTGGTCTGTAGAGCTGTAATTCAGCGTTTCATCATGACATCACCATTGCATGTTCGTTGGCTAGGAAAGGTTCCTTATCGCGAAGCATTTGCAGTGCAACGTTCGCTCTTTGAACATTCTCGTGAACAGCACTTGTTGCTGCTTGAACACCCGCACGTTTTTACCTATGGCCCAAGTGCCGACCTCAAGAAAAATTTAAAGTGTGTACCAAGTGAAGTAGGTGCAGACTTTGTAAAGGTCAATCGTGGTGGAGACATTACGTATCACGGTCCTGGCCAATTGGTGGGTTACCCCATTCTCAATTTGCAACCCAAACACGGAGGCAATGCTGGCCCCGCCGACACCAATGACTATGTCTTTCGTGTTGAACAGCTGCTCATCGATTCACTCAACGAACTTGGTCTGAACGATGTAGGCCGTCTTGCCGATTATCCGGGTGTGTGGGTAGGTATCGCGGCAAATGAACCAAGGAAAATTTGTGCCATCGGCGTGCGTCTCAGCCGCGGTCGCACCATGCATGGTTTTGCGCTCAACGTGGAAACAAACCTCACTTACATGCGTGAACACATTGTTCCGTGCGGCATTGCAGAGTACCCAGTCACTTCGTTGCGCGAAGAAGGAATAGAAACCTCATTGCAAGAAGTTTCTGAAGTCGTGGCGCATCATGTAGCTCGTGTTTTTGCCGACGGAAACATTGCACGCCAAGACGTTGCTTGGTATCACCGCCCCGAAGACTTGTCGGCATTCTCGCGCGGTGAAGGTGCGGGCGAACCCGTACGTCTTATTTCGCGCTTGGCCCAAGCCGGTGTAGGCGATGGGCTGAAAATTGAAGAGCGTAAGCCGGAATGGTTGCGTCCGAAGGTGCGCCTCACTGAAGAAGTGATGGAAACAAAAAAGATTGTGCGCGACCTTGGCTTGGTGACGGTGTGTGAAGAAGCAGGTTGCCCCAACTTGTCGGAATGCTGGTCTGACCGCACTGCAACATTCATGGTGTTGGGCGAGCGATGCACGCGTGCGTGTGGTTTTTGCTTAGTCGATACTCAGAAACCAGAAATACCAGCGAGCGATGAACCAGACCGCGTAGCAGAAGCCATTCAACGCATGGGGCTTTTACATGCGGTGCTCACCATGGTTGCCCGAGACGATTTGGTTGATGGCGGCATGTTGCACGTAGCACAATGTGTTACTGCCATTCGCAAAGTGTCGCCACTTACACGAATAGAAACTCTCATTTCCGATGTCAAGGGAACCGACGCCCTCGACATTTTGCTGGCTGTGAAACCAGATGTTTTAAACCACAACATTGAAACAGTGGCAAGGTTGCAACGTGCAGTTCGCCCGAGTGCTGGCTATGCACGTAGTTTGTCGGTGCTGTCTCGTGCGAAGGCCGCCGACCTCACGGTGAAGTCGGGTCTCATTATGGGAATGGGTGAAACTCTTGAAGAAGCCGAGGGAACACTGGTTGACCTTGCAGGTGTTGGTGTCGACATCGTCACTATTGGTCAATATTTACGACCCACTACACATCACTTGCCCGTTGCGCGATGGGTAGAGCCCGATGAGTTTGAACATCTGAAAAAATATGGTGAAGCATTGGGAATCAGCCATGTGGAATCGAGCCCCCTTACTCGTTCCAGTTATCACGCTCGCCAATCTGCCGAAGAGGCCGAGCAAAAAAGTATTGATACTGCGGTCTCTTTGACACGCAAACCCCAAGGAGCAAATAAGTGAGCCCCATGAGAGCAGTTGTTGAAGTAGTACAGGCTCACCGCACAGTTGAAGGTGGCGGCTTTGTTGTGCGCCGGCCATTTCCCACTGCATCGCTCGACCATATTGACCCATTTTTATTGCTCGATGAAATGGGCCCGGTGGAATACGGCCCAGGCGAAGCAGTGGGTGCGCCCGAGCATCCTCACCGTGGTTTTGAAACAGTCACGTACCTGTTGCATGGCGCCATGGAGCATCGCGATTCTTCAGGTGGAGTAGGAACCATTACGCCAGGTGGCGTGCAATGGATGACCGCCGGGTCGGGAGTAGTGCATAGCGAATTGCCGCCAGCATCGATGCTGAAACTGGGTGGAAAAATGCATGGCTTTCAATTATGGGTCAATCTTCCCGCTGCAAAGAAAATGATTGCACCGCGTTATCAAGGTTTCGATGCCGAAGAAATTGTGGCGCATACTCTTGCCAAGGGCGGGGTCATGAAAGTTGTTGCAGGCGAAGTGGCAGGTGTGCGCGGGAAGGTGAACACCACAAGCCCTGTTACTTATGCGCACATTGAATTTGCTGCAGGCGACCAAGTGGCGTGGGCCCCGCAAGAAGGTCACACTGCATTGGTGCATGTCTTTGGCGGAGAGGTAGAAGTCAACGGTGAAAAAGCTGTTGACGGCCAAATGGTGGTGCTTGAACGCAGTGCTGGTGAGGTACGCGTGCATAGCGCCAGTGGCGCCAGTGTGCTTTTACTTGGTGGCGAACCACTGGGTGAACCTGTTGCTCGGTATGGTCCATTTGTGATGAATACACAAGAAGAAATTGCCCAGGCATTCGAAGAGTACCAAGCAGGGACACTGGTTCGATGAATTCACGCGAATCACACGCACTACCAACGCGCATTTACGAAGAGCGCGTTGCACGGGTTCAAAAAGAAATGACGGCGCAAAATATTGATGCGCTGTTGTTGTCTGTTGGGCACGATCTTCCGTATCTCACCGGCTACCACGCAATGCCACTTGAACGCCTCACCATGTTGGTGGTGCCACAAGAAGGGCTTGCAACGTTGGTCATCCCTCGCTTAGAGGCTCCTCGTGTTGCATTGCACCCCACGGTGTTCACACTTGCTGCGTGGAATGAAACCGATAATCCGGTTGCGCTGGTGGCACAACTCATTAAAGGTGCCCGCACGGCATCGGTGGGCGATCAAATGTGGGCACGCTTCTTAGTAGAACTACTTGCTTTTGCACCTTCTGTTCACTACTCGCGAGCTGTTGATGTTGTAGGGCCATTACGCAAAGTAAAAACTCAAAGCGAAATTGAAGCATTGCAGCGTGCTGGGGCAGCCGCAGACCGCGTAGCTACGCAATTGCAATCTGGTCTTATTCCATTGGTAGGTCGTACAGAAGCGCAAGTGTCGGCCGATATTTCAGCACGACTTTTAGAAGAGGGTCACGATGTGGTGAACTTCGCAATCGTTGCGGCCGGGGAAAATGCAGCGAGCCCACATCATCATCCCGGATCACGTGTGATTCGCCATGGTGAAATTGTGCTGTGTGATTTTGGTGGAACCATGGCCGATTACTGCAGCGACATCACGCGCTGTGTGCATTTAGGTACACCATCGCAGGAAATTTTGGAAGCGTATGCCGTGTTGCAAAAGGCGCAAGCTGCTTCGGTTGCTTCAGCCCAAGTGGGTGCTACCTGTGAATCGGTCGATGAAGCTGCCCGGCGAGTCATTGCCGAAGCTGGCTTTGGCGAGTATTTCGTGCATCGCACGGGCCACGGCATTGGCATGGAAGCCCATGAAGACCCCTACATCGTGGCGGGAAATACTGAAGCATTGCTTGCTGGGCATGCATTTAGCATCGAGCCAGGAATCTATATTCCAGGTCGATTCGGCATGCGTTTGGAAGACATTGTGGTGGCGACCGACCAAGGGCCGCTGGCCATGAACCACGTCTCGCATGATTTGGTAGTTCTCGCATAGATTAAGAACCTGAGAGATGGGGGAATCATGCTCGACGTTCTAATTACCGGTGGAGATGTTATTGACGGTACGGGTGCAGTGCGCCGACGTGCCGACGTGGGAATTGTTGATGGGCGTATTACTCAAATTGGCAACATCACCGAATCTGCGCATCAAACCATCGATGCCACTGGCAAAGTAGTCACACCTGGTTTCATCGACCTTCACACGCACTACGACGCTCAAGCATTTTGGGATACGTCACTCAGCCCATCGCCATTGCATGGTGTTACCACCGTCATTGGTGGCAACTGCGGTTTCACCATTGCGCCACTCACTCCACAAGATGGCGATTATCTCATGCGGATGTTGGCTCGTGTTGAAGGCATGCCGCTCGAGTCGTTGCAGCAAGGTCTGCCTTGGAACTGGACCACGACAGCTGAGTATCTTGATGCACTCGATGGCACCTTGATGCCGAATGCTGGTTTCCTTGTTGGTCATAGCGCACTGCGCCGCGTAGTAATGCACGATGCCGCTAACCAACGTGAAGCGACCGACGAAGAAATTGAAGAAATGTGCAACCTGCTGCGTGACGGCTTGCGTGCAGGTGGCATGGGCTTTTCTTCCACATGGTCTCCTAGTCATAACGACCACACCGGTGTTCCTGTTCCGTCGCGTCACGGTTCGCGTAAAGAACTCATTGCATTGTGTGCAGTGGTTGAAGAATTTCCTGGAACCACACTTGAATTCATTCCTGCAGTAGGTGAATTTGCCCAAGAGACTTTTGAGCTCATGGGCGACATGAGTGCAGCAGCGAACCGTCCGTTGAACTGGAACTTGTTGCAGGTGTATGCCCAGAACTGGGACCTTGTTCAACATCAGTTGAAAGGGTTCGATATTGCTGCTGAGCGTGGTGGCAAAGTCATCGCACTCACCTTGCCCGACACCTTCCGTATTCGTTTGAACTTCAAGAGCGGTTTTATTCTCGACATTTTGAACGGTTGGGACGAACTGATGGCGCTTCCCGACGATGTGAAGCTCACCATGATGCGTGACCCGAAGGGTCGTGAAGAAATGAATCGTTTGGCGCAAAGCACACTGGGCCCCACTCGCTCTATTGGTAACTGGGGCGCATACATTTTGCTCGAAACCTTCACCGACAAGTGGCAGAAATATGCAGGTCGTCTCATTGGTGACATTGCAAAAGAACTCAATGTAGAGCCATGGGATCTCTTAATGGACATCGTCATCGACGACAATTTGCGCACGGTCATTGCCAACCAAGATAAAGGTCAAGATACGGCAACATGGAAGCGCCGTGTTGAAGTGTGGCGCGATGAGCGCGCCATTGTGGGTGCAAGCGATGCAGGCGCTCACCTCGACATGATTGACAGCTTTGCTTTTTCAACGACACTCATTGCTCGCGCTGTACGTGATGAAAAACTCATGGACCTCGAAGAAGCGGTGTACCACCTCACCGAGCAGCCAGCTCGCCTGTACGGCTTGCGCAATCGCGGTCGTATTGAAGTGGGTTACTGTGCCGACGTTGTGGTACTCGACCCGCTCACTGTTGGCCCTGGTCCGGTGTACACAAAGTTCGATATGCCTGCGGGCGCCGGACGCGTATATGGGGAAGCTGAAGGAATCAACCACGTTCTCATCAATGGTGTTGAAACGGTACGTAACGGAGAAATTCTCACAGCACGGCCCGGAACCTTGTTGCGCTCGGGTCGCGATACCGACACGGTGACCGCGCGCTAGGAGTTTTTGGTCACAAATTCACTGTTCACGGGGTTGCGTCGCCTAGGTTGCATGTCGTGATGCGACTCGATGCGGCCACAGTACTTCTGCAATGGGCAAGTGGAGGTCTGCTTTTTTGTTGGCTCACTACCCGCAACAGTGAAATTGGCCGTGGCTACACGTGGCTCTTGCATGGTGTCTATGCAGCAATGGCTGCTGGTGCGTTTGCCTGTGGGCTGGTCTTAGGAGTGGTGCCAGTGCGCGAAGGTGCATCGCTCATTGTTGGCGCGCTTGCATTGCTTACATTAGGAAAGACCCCGCCGCATCGCCTGCTCATTGCGCCACTCATTGGTGGCATCGGTGTCGTTGCTGGTGCACTCGATGTGGCTAGCGGCCTTGGCGATTCTTTGTTGGCAACATTTCGCGTTGTTATTGGAGCAATGTTCTTGGGCGCCATTACCGATGCCATGTTGTTGGGTCACTGGTACTTGGTGCAGCCAGGAATGCCGCGCAAGTTGCTCAATGACCTTGTGGACGTCATGTACTGGGCTCTGCCTCTAGAAGTAGTCGCAATGCTTTTGCCAACCGGAATGGTGAGCGTTATCAACGGGTCCATTGATGATGGCTGGAATGGCACCCTTGGCTGGTTCTGGATCGCCTGTGTCGTTACTACAGCAGTACTTGTGGTGGTCACAAAAGCAGCACTTAAAGAACGCAGTTATTCGGCAGTAATGGCAGCAACGGGGCTCTTGTACCTAGCAATTCTCACTGCTTTTGGTGTCGATCTTGTTGCGCGCGCTGTGCTTGCTAGCTAGTTACTTCGTTTACAGTTTTTCTTTCGGCATCACCAACATCTAGCGTGAGATGAATGGAAGCATTCCCACGCACAATTTTTGATGATGTCCACCAGCAATTTCGTTCCACTTTCCGTTCGTGGCTCGATAAAGAAGTTGTGCCTCATCACGAGGAGTGGGAGAGTGCGGGCATTACGCCTCGCGAGTTGTGGCTTAATGCTGGCAAGCAAGGTTTTCTTGGTCTCAATGTTCCTGCTGCATACGGCGGTGGCGACACAGACGACTATCACTTTGCGGCAATCATGGCTGAAGAAATTGGTACAACTGGAGTCATTGGTAGTGCTAACGGAATCACCCTGCACAACGACATTGTGCTTCCGTACTTTCTTGGTCTCGCCAACGACGAACAACGTTCGCGCTTTTTGCCGGGCATGGTGACCGGTGAAGTTATTGGAGCGCTCGGAATTACTGAACCCAATACGGGAAGTGATGTGGCAGGCATTCGCACAACTGGTCTCAAAAAGGGTGGTGCATTTGTTGTTAATGGTGCCAAAACTTTTATCTCGAATGGCATCAACAGCGATGTGGTCATTGTTGTATGTCGCACCGACCCGGAAAAAGGGCACCGCGGCATTTCGTTGTTGCTTGTTGAACGCGGAATGAAAGGCTTCGAACGTGGGCGCAACCTCAACAAGTTAGGAATGCATGCCCAAGATACTGCAGAGCTTTTCTTTTCCGACGTTGAAGTTCCTGGCGAAAACGTATTAGGCGAAGAGGGCAATGGTTTCGTGTATCTCATGACCAACCTTGCTCAAGAGCGCCTCGGTATTGCTGTGGGTGCTGTTGCAGTTGCCGATGCAGCATTGCACTGGACTCTCGATTACACCAAAGAACGCAAAGCATTTGGGCAATCTATTTCACAGTTCCAAAACAGCAAGTTCCTTCTTGCTGAACTTGCAACCGAAGTGCAAATTGCACAGGTGTATGTAGACCGGTGTGTAGAGCTGCACTGTGAAGGCAATCTTTCTGCAGAACAAGCAGCAGCCGCGAAGTTCTGGACCACCGAACTACAAAACAAAGTGGTCGACCGTTGCTTGCAGTTGCACGGCGGTTATGGCTACATGATGGAATACCCCATTGCACGAGCATGGGCCGACAGCCGCATTCAAACCATCTACGGTGGCACCACCGAAATTATGAAAGAAATTGTTGGTCGTTCAATTACAAAATAGCGCCAATGGAGCGCAAGTGCGCTGCATCGAAACCAAGTTCGCTCACAATTTCATCGCTGTGTTCGCCCACCATTGGTGCTGGGCGACTCACGCGTAATTTGGTGTCAGAAAAGATAACTGCGGGGCGCACTTCACGCATTTTGCCTGCAGTGTGATGCACGCGCTCAACAAACACTTCGTTGTGAATAATTTGAGGGTCAGACGGCAGGTCGGCAATGGTGTTCACTCGTGATGCAGGAACATCATTCTCTTCAGCGACGCGCAAGAAATCGTCGAGGTTTGCTTCGAGTGCATACTTCGCCATGGTCGACACGAGTGCTTCCATATTTTGACCACGATTTTTTGCTGAGGTAAAGCGTGGGTCATCGGCAATAGATGCATGACCAAGTGCGACACACCACCCGCGGAATTCGGCATCACTCACTGCTGCCCCTGCGCAATATCCATCAGACAATTTAGTGACCGAATAATTAGCGCCGAGCGTAGGTGTACGAGTGGCGTCGTCGTCGAGCAGTGCTGCATCCATGCCGCCATCTGGCCAGAGAAACGCAACAGCCGAGTCGAGCATTGCAATGGTGAGGTGTTGACCCTTGGCAATTCCGCGCTCACGTGCAAATAGTGCCGACGTGATGCTTTGCATTGCGGTGTAGGAAGTGACCTTGTCGCACACCAAGTTGCGCAACATGCCTGGTGCGCCTGTTGCTGGGTCGGTTTGTACTGCTGCCATGCCACTTGCAGCTTGGATAACGTTGTCGTACACACGGCGGTGGCTATTGGGCCCAGTAGGGCCGTATCCGCTCACAGAAACATAAATGAGATTGGGGTTGAACTTCTTCACGTCGTCATAACCAAGGCCTAAACGGTCCATTGCGCCGGGGCGGAAGTTCTGAATGAATACGTCGGCATCTGCAATGAGCTTTTTGAGAACGTCAAGGCCTTCAGCTTGTTTCACGTTCAACGTAATGGCGCGCTTGCCACGGTTGTTGAGTGAGAACAAACCAGTCATGCCACCTTTGCTCGTGCCAAGAAATCGCATGAGGTCGCCAAGACCCGGTGACTCCACTTTGATGACGTCGGCACCGTAGTCGGCGAGCATCATTGCGGTGAGTGGTCCGGAAATCATTACCGACATGTCGACAACTTTGATTCCTGCAAGTGGGCCAGTATTAGTAGTCATTTCTCTCCCCCAAAAGTAAAACTCTTTATATCGTTGCAGATGGAGCCACTAGTGGCCATGGTCGTGCGCGCTCAACTGCTAAACCCAGTTCCAAAAGAACCTGTTCTTGAAAGTGTTTACCCACAATTTGCAAGCCAACGGGTATGCCATCGACCTGCCCGGCTGGAACCGACAACGCAGGGTTGCCGTGCAGGTTTGCAGGGAAGGTGAGCTTGCCGTTGTTGGCCGCACCACCTTTTTCTCCGCCGAAGGTATCGGGGAGTGGGCCTTCTGCTGCGAAGGCAATATCGGGATTACTTGCAGTGAGCACAATGTCGACTTCAGAGAAGATGGCGGCCATGCGCTCATTCAACTTCATACGCCGTTGCTCAATTTTGTCGCGCGCAGCTGAGCTGTAGAGCCCGCTCGTGAACTCTAAGCCCATGCGAATTTCAGGTGTGAGTACATCGGCACACTCGGGCCAAAACTCAGCGAGTTCAGCAGCAATCGAAATCATTCCTGAAATTGACCATGCGGCACCCATGCTGGGCAGGTCGGTATTAACGGTATCGATGCGTTGTAAACCCTGTGAAATAATGAGCCACTCTGCGGTCTCATTCAATACGTTCCACATGTGTGGCGACACAACAGCGCCACCCCAGTTCGGTACCACTGCAACGCGTAACCCACGCAAGGAAAGTGTGCCGAGCGCATCTTCCCAACCTGCATCGCGCGGCAAACTAAAAGGGTCACGTGCATCGTGGCCATTGGCAATATCGAACCATCGAGCGGTGTCGCGAATACTGCGTGAAACACACCCTGTTGTTGTGGTGAGGTTCCCCATGTAGTGCTGTGGTGCGCGCGGAATGCGACCATACGTTGCTTTCAAACCAACGAGCCCGGTGAACCCTGCAGGAATGCGAATAGAGCCACCGCCATCGCCAGCAGTTGCGCTTGTGCAGAGACCGCCTGCAACTGCTGCGGCGCTGCCGCCCGATGAGCCACCAGGTGTGAGACCTTCGCGCCACGGGTTATGTGTGGCACCATTTAAAACGGTACGCGTCACATTGACACCACCAAATTCACTTGCCGTGGTGAGGCCAAAGGGAACCATGCCGCCTTCGTGATGTAAACGTTGCACCATGATGGATGTGTGCTCGGCAATACGGTCGGCAAATACTGCACACGCAGAAGTGTCGGGCCAACCCTTGACCGAATCCAACTCTTTGACTGCAAGGGGTATGCCACCAAAGGGAAGTGAAGTGTCGGCACTTTGTGCTGCGGCGAGTGCATTATTTGCGTCAAGAAAACTAAATGCGTTGAGGCCGCTCTTGTTGATATCGCGCAGAGTGGCGGCGAGCTCTTCAGCAGGGCTGCGTCGTTTGGCGCGAAATTCTTCAACGAGGGAACATGCGTCGCCTTGCCAAGATTCGCGGTCATTGTTTGGAGATGTGTCTGACATATCAATGAAAACTACAACTCTTTGACCCTGCGCGCATTAACGTCGTCGGTGCATGGACACCGTTGAATTTCTTGGGCTGAAAAGTAGCCACAATCCCTTCCGCTGGCACTTAGAGGTGGTTCCCCACATATCCACCTCAGTCAATTTTCTCTTTGGCGGCTGTGGGCTTGCGGCGGCAATTTCCGCAATGGAAGCCACAACGAGTCGAAATCTCATTTGGGCCACTGCTCAGTATCTTTCATACGCACGGCCAGGTGAAGTGCTCGATGTTGATGTCACGGTGTCAGTATCGGGACATCAAATGTCCCAAGCTCGCGCTGTATGCCATGTGGGGGAGCGAGAAATTCTGACGGTCAATGCTGCACTTGGTGATCGGCCGCTCAACTTGCACGGACAGTTCGAGACCATGCCCGTTGTTCCGCCTCCCGACGAGTGCCCGTTGTTTATTCATCGCGGCCTCCAAGAAGGCTCCATTAACGAACGAATTGAAAAAAGACTCGTGAAGGGTCGCCAAATTGCCACGCTCGATAAAACGGTAGGAGACGGCCAAACACTCATGTGGGCACGTATACCGGGCGTCATTCAAGGCGTCGATGCCAGTGCGCTGGCGGTTCTTGGCGACTACATCCCGCTCGGCGTCAGCCAAGCCTTAGGAATTCGTGGTGGCGGTAACAGCCTCGACAACACCCTGCGCGTGGTGCGACTCGTGCCCACCGAATGGGTATTGCTCGACATTCGCATTCATGCCATTGATCGCGGTTTTGCCCACGGTCTTGTGCATATGTATGCCGAAGACGGAACGCTCATGGCTACCGCCAGTCAAAGTTGCATCGTGCGTTTCTGGAAAGATGAAGTCCCCACAGATAAGGAAGTCTCATGAGTCAAGCCATACCTCGTCGTAACGGAATGACCGTTCCATTGCCCGGACATCTTCATTCGCATCGTGAAAAACTCAGTGAATTAGCCGACCTCGGCTACAGCGATATTTGGTCTGCAGAGTCAGATGGTGCCGATGCGTTTACTCCGCTTGCAATGGCTGCTGCGTGGGAACCACGGTTGCGTTTAGGAACAGCAATTGTTCCAGCGTTCACTCGTTCACCAGCAGCATTCGCACAGTGTGTTGCATCGCTCGCCGACGCTGCCCCTGGGCGCTTTGCCATCGGCATTGGTTCATCAAGCAACGTCATTGTTGAAAAGTGGAACGGCGTACCTTTTGTTGAGCCGTACAAGAAGGTGCGCGACATCGTGCGTTTTCTGCACGACTCTTTTGAGGGTGAGAAAATTGTTAAGAAGTACGACACTTTTGAAATTAATGGTTTCCGTTTAGGTGTGAAGCCTGAAGTGAAGCCAAAGATTCTTGTAGCTGCTTTGCGCGAAGGAATGTTGCGCTTGGCTGCTCGTGAAGCCGATGGCACCATTATCAACTGGCTCTCGGCTGAAGATGTGAAAAAAGTTGCTGCTGTGGTGAACGGCGCAGCAAATGGTGTGCCCAAAGAAATTGTGTGCCGTATTTTTGTATGCCCGAGTGAAAATACTGAAGTAGTGCGCAAGGCTGCACGTTTTGCCATTACTGCCTACATGAACGTTCCTGTGTATGCACAGTTTCATGAGTGGCTAGGTCGTGGCCCAGCATTCCAAGGCATGTGGGATGCATGGAAAGCCGGCGATAGAAAAGCTGCGCTTGCTGCTATTCCCGATGAAGTGGTCGACCAACTTATTGTTCATGGCTCACCTGAAAAGTGCCGCGCACAAATTGATCAGTACTTTGCCAACGGAGTGACGACAAGCTCTATTGCCATTATGGCCTTTGACCCAGAACTCAACCATTGGGATGCAGTGAAGGCACTGAGCCCAAGCGCCTCGTAATTTTATAACAAGGCGTCGGCGAGACGATTCCACTCGGCCATTGGCACTACTTGTGGCGTATCGGTAAGTACCTGTACGCACACGTGGTTGGCACCAGCAGCATGATGTTCGGTAACGCGTTTGTGAATTGTTGCTTCGTCACCACACACCACAACTGCATCGATGAGGCGCGAAGAGGGCTCGCCATTTCCAGAGTCAATATCGGCATCGGTAAAACCAACACGCTTCAAACTGTTGGTGTAGTTCGGCAAGCGTAAGTAACGTGTCATTCCGGCAATGGCAATGGCCCGAGCTTTTGTAGTATCGGTTTCCAGCACAACCATTTGCTCGACCGCAAGATTTGCTGCAGAGTTCGTGCTGTCAATATCGCCGCGGGCGAGTGCTGTGTGTTCGGGTGGCATGAAATATGTGAGCGCTCCCGACGTGCGTTCGCCTGAAAGGCTCACCATGCGCGGGCCAAGCGCACCGAGCATGCGGTGCGGGGTAGTGCTTGGTGCGGGGCCCATGTACGTGGCCTTGTCGATGTTGTCGAGATAGTTCTTCATCAGGGTGAGCGGAGTATTGTATGCGGAATCTAAAACGCGATTCACGAAAGCAGAGTGGCTGACACCAATGCCGAGCACGAAACGGCCTTCATGTGCTTCGGAAACTGCCATCCATCCGCTGTGCATAGAAAGTGCGGTACGCACTTGAGCGTTGGCGATGCCCGACGCGATGCGAATGTTTTTGCTAGCGCTTAAGAGCAACATGGCATTGGCGAACACTTCTCGGTTTACCGACTCACCGATCCACAATGTGGGCCAGCCGCGCTCGTCGAGTTCAGCAATGCCTTCTCGAACAATGGGGGAGCGCTGTGTTTCAAAGGCGCCGGTAAAAATGCCAACTGGGCCGAGATTGAGTGTTGGTATTGTCATGTTGTTCGCTCGCTTCTTGTAGAGAACAAAACGTTAACGAAAACTATGCCGCGTTGGTGCGTTGGGAAGTCTTTTCGCAGCGCTGAAGTTCTTCACGAAGTGCTTGTTCGGCAAGTTGTGCCTTGATGAGCGCAATGTGTTTGAGCCCAAGTTGACGCGTATGACGAGACAACCGTGTTTGGCGTGGAGAGAAACCGGGGAGTGTGGTATTCGTTGTCATGAAAAAATCATGCCAACGAGGTGTCACATGCTATTTGGCGCCGGGCATCCAGTTGCCGTGAAACCCTGCAGGCACACGCTGTGGAAGATGTACGCGAGCCACAGGGCCCGCTGCAATATCTTCTGCGTTGAATATGCAAAAGTCGGTGGTCATTGCGGCAAGGTCGGTGGCGTACACCATGACGTATGCACCAAGTTCGCCCGGGCGTGTGGGGTCGTCGGCAACAACGGCTTCACCAATGGTGGTGCCGGGTCCGAAGGCGAAGGTCTGGTCGCTGCCACCTTCGAGGTCGTAGCGAATGATGCCGTTAAAGCCAAGGCCCATCGGGCCATCAAGGGTTGCTGAAGCAAAGCCGTAGCGGTGCTTCATACCCAAGAGGTCATCGTGCAAGCGCGGGAAGTCGCTGCGCAGATCGTGAATGATTTCTTCTTTCACGGTGCCAGTAGTGAGGTCGATGGTCCACTTGGTCATGCCCACACCATCGACGGCGGCAAGGCCACTTGGTGCGTCGCCAACAGATTCAAAATCAAGATCTACGCTCGGCATGCGGCATCCGTAAGCAACAATGCGCTCGTGTCCGTCGCTGCCCACTTCTTCCCATGCGTTCAAGAAGTGAAACACGTAGCACGGGTCAATATCAAACCAGCGCACGTCGGCATCGCTGCCATGGCGAGGCATCACGCCAATGCGTGCACCAAGGTCTGGCTGCCACATGGACTTGCCTTCCATTGCAGCTGCAATGACCGCGGGCAAATCGAAAATAATTGAATAGTTTCGCGTGGTGAGGAAGTCATGCATCATGACGCCTTCAGGAATGGTGATGGGGGTGCTGTGCACAAGGTTGCCGTGTTTGTCGGCAACGTGGTAGCGCAAGAAAGGTTGCCCACCGATGGGGTCGTAACCAATGATGATGAGTTCACCAGTTTCGGGACACCATTTCGGGTGTGCGGTCATAGAGCCTTCAAGTTTCCCTGCGTAGTCCATGATGCCAACGGTGTCGAGCTCGCGAGTGATTTCCGATGGTGGGCCACCTTCCCATAGACCGAGGATCTTGTTGGCGTGGCGAATGATGTTGGTGTTGGCCGCATTTTTGAAAATGCCACATTCGGCCATGATGTCTTCAGGTGGGAATTGGAAATTGAGAATGCCACCAAAGAGCGCTTTTTCTTGTTCGCGTTCATGACGCAAACCTGGAGTTTCAATCCACTTGTTTTTATAACGAGCTGTGCCGTTTTCTAAGTACACAGCGTGAATCATTCCGTCACCATCAAACCAGTGGTAACGACCCATCGGGGCGAACTGTGGGTTTGCGCCATTGCGCATGTACACGCCAGTAAGTGCGGCAGGAATTTCACCGGTGACGCGTAAGTTGGCTACGTTCACCTCGTCGAAGACGGGTCCGTATGCTCCACGAAGGAAGGGGCTGTAGTCGGCAAAGGGTTGTGATTCAACTGCGGTCATAGAGCGATATTAGACGGAAATAATGAGGTGGGCTACTAGCGGGCAGAGGCGAAACGGTACGGTAGAAGCGATGTCGCAAGCGGAGAGCCACAAAAAAGAGGGCCCCGCTACTGCAGAGGGCTGGAAACTCTTACGCAATGTGTTGCGCGAACAGCGCAAAGGTTTGATGCAGGGTGTGGTCATTGGCCTCATGTGGAGTGCGGGAAAGGTTGCGATTCCGCAACTTTTCAAACTGGGGGTCGACCGAGGTATTGAACAAAATGGTTCACTTCTGTTCTGGGCGGGGGCAATTACCTGTGTGGGCATCGTCGCAGGTGTTTTTTCTGCATGGCGCAGGTGGATTGGCTTTCGTGAAAGTAGATGGACAGAGAGTTCGCTGCGCGAGCGTCTCTTTACGCACCTTCAGGGTCTGCATATTGGGTATCACGACATGGCCCAAACGGGGCAGCTCATGAGCAGAGCTTCAAGTGACCTGGGTCAAATTCAAGGTTTTGTGGTGATGATTCCGCTCACCATTTCCAATGTCGCCATGGTGGTAGCTGTGATGCTCATTCTTCTCTCGAGTCAGCCAATGCTCGCGGTCATTGCACTCGCACCTTTGCCTTTCGTCAACCTGGCCGCTCGGCGCTTTTCGAACAGCATTCACCCAGCAATTCTTGCCGTGCAGGCAGAGCAAGCAGAACTTGCCAATGTTGTTGAAGAAAGTGTGTCGGGTATTCGTGTTGTAAAGGGCTTTGGCGCCGAAGCATCACAAATGCGGAAGTTAGAAAAAGAAGCCAACGATATTCGTGGCGTGTCGCTGGGTGCAGCCAAAATTCGTAGCAAATTCTTGCCGGGCATCGACCTCTTGCCCTCCATTGGCCTCATTGCCGTTCTCGGTATTGGTGGCCACCGTGTCATTAACGGTCAAATGAGTGTGGGCGATCTTGTCGCATTTAACACGTATCTCACCATGCTCATTTGGCCATTGCGCAATATTGGAATGACGGTGGCTTTTGGTCAACGCGCAGCTGCTGCACTCATGCGCGTGAATGAAGTGCTCTCTACAGAACCCGCTGTTGCCGACCCACCAAAACCACAAGCACTTCCCAGGAGAACAAGCTCGGCATTTACTGGCGCAGTCACGTTCTCTGACGTGTCGTTTGGTTATTCCGCCGAGCATGAAGTACTCAATCATTTGGACCTTGTCATTCAGCCTGGTGAGTCGGTGGCCATTGTCGGTGCAACGGGTAGCGGGAAGAGTACTTTGGCGCGGTTGTTGCTGCGTTTTTACGACACATCTTCTGGCGGCATCACGCTCGACGGTATCGACATTCGCCAAATGCGTTTGTCAGAGTTGCGTCGTGCTGTTGCAGTGGTGTTCGAAGATACTTTGCTGTTCCACGACACTGTTGCTGCCAATATTGCATTTGCAGAACCCAATGCCCATCAAGATCGTATTGAGGCCGCAGCTCGTCTTGCTGGTGCACACGATTTCATCTTGGAACTTCCCGATGGGTACAACACCGTTCTTGGTGAGCGCGGATACTCGTTGTCGGGTGGGCAACGCCAACGTATTGCCATTGCGCGTGCCATTGTGGCCGACCCTCGCGTATTGGTGCTCGACG